>NZ_JBITGS010000043.1:0-57547 GCF_044457265.1 Streptomyces sp. NPDC050564
TCAAGAGCAGACGCGGCGACGCTCCGCGTCGCAGCCACTGGAGGCGATTCCTCCCCGGCGTAAACGCCGGGGCATCCTCGCCAGAATCAGGTGAACTGACCGTCCACACAAGACCGTGGGCGCCGGTGCTCCCTCAAGCACCGGCGCCCACTCACCCCTGCCCGAGGTGGTCTTGATGAACTTTTTGTTCAGCTACGGGTTCTGTTCAGGTGTCAGGGGACGAGGATGAGGCGGATCGGGTCGCCGATCTTGTTCTCCAGCCGGTTGACCGCGTCGGCGGCCTCGGCGAGCGGGATGTGGTCGGTGATGGAGGGGGCCAGGTCGAGACGGCCTACCTCGGCCAGCCGGACCAGCTCGGTGACGGACTCGGGGCTGCCGCCGTAGTGGCCACGCACCTGCTTGCCCAGGTAGTTGAAGGTCAGACCCTCGGTGATGGTGAGGGGCCTGGGGCTGATGCCGACCAGGATGAGGACTCCGCCCAGGCCGAGTGCGGCGGCGGCCTGCTCGCGGACCGCCGGCACGCCGGCGCAGTCGAAGGCGAAGTCGAGGCCTCGTCCGGCGGTGGCCGCGCGGACCTGGTCGGCGAAGTCGGGGGCGGCCGGGTCGAGGGCGAAGTCCGCGCCGAAGGCCAGGGCGCGTTCCCGGGCGCTGGGCAGCGGGTCGACGGCGATGATCGGTGCGGCGCCGGCCAGGCGGGCGAGGCGTACGTTGTGGGCGCCGACTCCGCCCACGCCCCAGACGCCGACGGACTGGGCGGGGCGTACGCCCGCGGTGGTGACGACGGCGGCGTAGGGGGTGGAGACCGCGTCGGGGATGATCGCGCCCTGGTCGAAGGGGAGGTGGTCGGGAATGGGGATGAGGGTGTCCTCGCGGGCGACGGTGTACTGGGCCCAGCCGCCGTCGTAGTCGATGCCGGCGGTGAGCATCTGGGTGCAGGGGCGGCTGCGCACGCAGCCGGCGCACTGGCCGCAGGTCTTGCCGGCTTCCAGGGTGACGCGGGTGCCGACGGTCAAGCCGCGCTTGAGGTCGGGGCCGAGGGTGTGGATCACACCGGAGACCTCATGCCCGACGGTGACCGTGTCGGAGGTGGCGAACAGCGGGACGAGGGAGCCGTCGAGCAGGTGGACGTCCGAGAGGCAGACGCCTGCGGCCTTGACCTCGATGAGGACTTCGCCCGGGCCGGGCACGGGGACGGGGACCTCTTCCACAGCGAACTTCTTGCTGTCCAGGTGGAAGCGTCCGGCGAGCATGGTGTCCATGGTGCTCTGCTTTCTGTGAGCGGCACTCCCGGCGGTTCGGGCCGACGGGTGCCGTGTGGTGCCTCGTGGGTGAGTGGTGGCCGGGAGGGGTGCGGGGTGTCAGGACCGCCGCACCCTCCCGGCGTCTGGGGGTCAGGCGAAGACGTCCTGCTGGTAGCGCTCGTCCGCTTCCAGCTGGGCGAGCCACTGCTGGGCGGCCTCGTCGTCGCTGCCGGTGTGCTTGCGGTAGATGGCGGCGAGCGCCTCGCGCACGGCGGGTGCCATGCGGCGGCCGTCGCCGCAGACGTAGACGTACGCGCCGTCCTGGATGGCCTGCCACACGGTGTCGGCGGCACCTACGATGGCGTCCTGGACGAACCGGGCCGGGTGTCCGGTCACCGCGGAGAAGGCGGTGTGCACCTGGGCGATCCCGGCCTGCTCCCAGTCCTGCATCTCCTGCCGGTAGAAGTAGTCGTGCTCCGGGTGGCGGCAGCCGACGAAGACCTGGGACAGGCCCACCTGGGTGCCGTTCGCGTGCTGGTGGGCACGCTCCTCCAGGAAGCCGCGCAGCGGCGCGATGCCGGTGCCGGGGCCGATGAGGAGCAGCGGCGTGGCGGGGTCGGCCGGCGGGGCGAACGTCGGGGAGGGCACGCGCACGTAGCCGTAGAAGACGTCACCGGGATTGAGGCCTGCGATGTAGGAGGAGCAGGTGCCGCGGTACCGGCCGTCGCCGGACAGGGCCGGGCCTTCCAGCAGACCGACGGTCAGCCGCACGTGCCGGGGATTGGCCAGCGGGGCGGAGGAGATGGAGTAGAACCGCGGGCGGATCGGGCCCATCATCTCCAGGAAGACCCCCAGCGGCAGTTCGACCGCCGGGAAGCGCTCCAGCAGGTTGAGCACGGAGACTCGCTTGCCCAGGACCTCGGTCTGGTAGCGCTCCTCGGCCTCGGCGGTGTCGGCCGTGTAGGCCTCCAGCTGCGGCCGGGTCCACGGGCACTCGGTGTGCCCGGCCAGCGTCTGTATCTGTGAGCGGGTGGCCACGTCCTGCAGCTCCACGAACTCGGTGAACAGCAGACCCGCGGTGACGGGCGTACCCACCGGGAGGTGCGTGCGGCCGCCGGCGGGCTGGTCCAGACGCAGGACCTGGTCGCGGTCGACGCCGAGCCGCGCGAGGGCGCGGTTGACCAGCGCGGGCTCGTTCTTGGCGAAGACGGCCAGGTGGTTGCCGGTGTCGTAGGTGACACCGTCGGGGAGTTCGATGGTGATGGACTTCGCGGCCGGGCGCGGCGGCTCGATGCTGAAGTCCCACAGCCCGGTCGCGTCGCTGACCAGCTCCTCGTTGGCGACCACGGTGAGGGGGTAGGCCTGCTCGGAGACGATCGCGGGACGCACCTCCGCCTCGGTCAGCAGCTGCACCTCGAAGCGCGGCCCGGTGGTTTCGGAGGTGTCGGCGGCGTACTCCTCGGCCAGGGTGGCCCACAGGGTGTCCATCCAGCGGGTGGCCATGCCGTCGAAGTCACCGGCGGCGTCCGCGATGCCGCGCTCGATGACGCGGGTGGCGCCGGCGGCCAGCAGGCCTGCCTCGATCCGCTTGGGGAAGCCCTGGTAGGTGGCCACCCACTGGGTGTTGCCGGCACCCAGCAGCGCGAACCGCACGTTGGACAGCGAGCCCTCCGGGAGTCCGGCGGCGAGCAGGTCGTCGAAACGCTGCGCGTTGTCCGGAGCCTTGCCGTTGTAGCTGGAGGCCACGACGACGAGCAGGCCCTCGGTGGGCAGGTTGTCACCCAGCTCGTCCAGGCCGACCAGGGTGGTGCCGAATCCGGAGCGCTCACCGCGGTCGGCGATGGTGTGCGCCAGGTCCTCGCACGAGCCCAGGCTGGAGCCGTAGGCGACGGTCAGGTTCACCCCGACACCGCTGACCGCGGCCTGCGCCCGCGTGTCGTCCGTCTGCAGGTCCACTGCGCCGAACACGGTCCGCTCGTGCTCCTGACGGGCCCGCACGTTCAGTTCGAAGCCGCCGGGCTTGCGCGTCAGCGCCTCCTTGACGTCCATCTTGTAGTCGTCGGTGTCGGCGAACTTGAACTTCTGCAGCACCAGCGCGAGGGCCAGACGGGCCTCGGTGAGCGCGAACTGCCGGCCGATGCAGGCACGCACGCCGTTGCCGAATGGCTTGTAGGCGTGCGGGTGGTGGTTGACCCGGTTCTCCGGCAGCCACCGGTTGATGTCGAACTCCTCCGGCCGCTCCCACGCCTTGGGGTGGGTGTGCAGCGGACCTTCAAGAATGTTGACCCGCGCTCCCTTCTTCAGCCCGTAGCAGCCGCCGATGACGGTGTCCTCCAGCGGGGACTTGCCGATCATCGGGATGGGAGCCCACAGGCGCAGGGTCTCCTCCAGGATCCGCGGGATCACGTCCATCTGCATGATCGTGTCGTAGTCCGGGACCGTGTCGCCCGGCAGCAGCCGGTCCACCTCGGCGTATGCCTGGGCCAGGATGTGCGGGTTGCGCATCAGCGAGTACGTGGCGAACGACAGCAGACCGCTGGTGGTCTCGTGACCGGCGATCAGGAACGTCAGCACCTGGTCACGGACGTTGTCGTCCTCCAGCCCCTTGCCGGTCTCCGGGTCGGTGGCCTCCAGCATCAGGCCCAGCAGGTCATCCTCACCGGTGCCCTTCCCATCACGGCGCTCCTTGATCACGTTCTCGACCAGGTCCCGCATCAGCCGGATGTTCTCGCGGTACTTCCTGTCATCGGCCTTGCGCATCTTGGTCATCATCGGCAGCTCCTGCGAGCGCCGCAGCGACTCAACCAGCGCCTGCAGCAGTGCGTTGAGGAAGGGGTGCAGATCCTCCTTGGCGAAGGAGTCGAACCGGTAACCGAACCCCGTCAGGGCGATGGTGTCCAGGGTCAGCCGGGTGTAGTCGTCGGTGATGTTGACCGGCTGGCCCTCCTTGCGCTCCCACTTGCCCACCAGGTTCTGGGCGATCTCCAGCATCTGCCCGAAGTAGCCCTTCATCGCCCGCTGACTGAAGGCCGGGAGGAGGACTCGGTGCGCCATACCCCATTCCTCTTCGTGCTGGTGGGCCGTGAACAAGGCGGCTCCCGCGTAGTCCCGGACATGGGCCAGCGGCGTCTTGTCGATCTGCTTGAAGAACCGCGTCTCGTCACAGACCTCGGCCACCAGGTCCGGGTCCCAGACGAAGACCTGCTCGATGCCGGCGATCTCCATGCCGTAGAGCCCCTCGGGGAACTGCTTGGACAGCTTGCCGAAGTACTCCACCGGGTTGGTGCTGGGGATCTGCGGCGTGTGGCCGAAGAGCGGGACGCCCCGCGGAGACCGGATGGGCCGCAGGTCGGTCTCGGGCTGTGTGGTCATGGCTGGCTCCTCCAAGGGGAAAGGCGGGCAGGGCGCCATTCGGTGTGCCGGGGCGCCGGTACGGCAGCACCCGGTTTCCATACGCTGTATGCCTACAGTAGTACCATACGACGTATGGACACTCAATCGGCAGACCTGGGGTCGAGAAACAGGAATGTTTCGGCTCATCAGGGACGGCGTCGCTCGCCAGCGGGGTCGCATCAAGATCAGGCGCTTCCGAACGCGCTCCCGGCTGGAGGAGGCCAGGAGCGAGGCCGGTCGTCGTCAGCCGGCGGCTTGACCGGGCTTCTCCTGGTGGGTGCGACCCGTGGAGGACATCTACGGTCCGCGACGGCGGCCGCGGCGACATCCCGGTGAGCAGCCAATGCCCCTGCCGGCCAGTACGCATCGCGGCGGTCGGTCCGCACCCCTGCGCGTTGGCGACTGACGGCAGCGCCGGAAAAGCAGGCGCGTGTGCCGCCTCGCGGCGGCGCCTCTGATCTCTACGCCGCGCTCGATCGGTCCGGCATCAGTCCGTGAGAGCGGGCAAGCCGGGTTCGCCAGAGTCCCCTCGGCAGGGCATACCCACGATCTGCTGCCGCAGGCGAGCACACCAGGGAAGGGGGACGGTCGACACGCCTCGCCTGGTTCTATGCCCGCACGCGTCAGGCGGCAGTGCGCCGAGGCCGCTGCTCGAGCGTCTTGTCGCACTCCTCGAGCGCAGGTTCCAGTCGAGCCTTTTCCTGTTCAAGGCGCGCCTTGGGGACCTCGTCGCCCACCAAGGCCAACCGGTCCGGGACTGTCCGCGAAGCCGGAGGACGGGGGGCTGAAAAAGGTGCCACTGCCCTCCACATTGGCGAAGGCTGGTACCGTACACCGTATGGCGACTGAACGGAAGCCCCCTCGGGGCACGAGAAAGCGGGACGTACCGCTCACCAAGGACGGCATCTACGCCATGGCGTTGCAGCTCATCGACGCCGACGGGGTCGAGGCGCTCACCATGCGCAAACTCGCGACCGCGCTCGATGCGAACCCGATGTCGCTGTACCACCACGTGCCGAACAAGGACGCCGTGCTGCGCGGCGTGGCCCAGCGGGTCGGTTCGCAGTTCAGCGCGGAGGAGCGGGGAGACATCCCCTGGCAGGACCGACTGCGTGAACTGGCCCGGGACTTCCGCGAACTGTCGCACCGTCACCCGAAACTGATGGGGTATTCCTTCACGCGCCCCGACTACGTGCAGCCGGAGGACCCCTTCTGGCAGGCACTGATCGACATCCTGGCCACCGCGAAACTGCCCGAGGAGGAGATTCCGCGCGTCGCCGCGACCCTGGTCGGTGTGTTCACAGGTTTGCTGCTCAGCGAACTGAACGGGGCACTGCAGCGGTGGGCCACTCTGCCACCGGCACCGTCGGGCCCCGACGAGGAAGAAGCGCCCCCGCCCTCCAAGGACGTGATCGACACCATGTTCAACTCCACGCTGGACGCCGCGGTCTCCGGAGTGGAGAACCATGTCGCACGAGCCCGCGAGAGGGTGTGACGGAAGCGGAACGGCTCCGGTGGGGCGGTGCGCGGTCGCGGCGTCCCCGCCGGGCCGGCCTGGTGCCGCCGCGACAGCGAAGGGCCATAGTGGAGGCAGGAGCATAGAGAGGCCGCTGCGATGTCCGGAGCGCCGACACAGCAGACGTCAGCCCGGTACCTGCCGATCGCCGAGCACGGCCTGATCGGGGATCTACGCACAGCGGCCCTGGTGGGTACCGACGGGACCATCGACTGGTACTGCTGCCCGTCCTTCGACTCCCCGAGCGTGTTCGCCGCCATCCTGGACGCGGACCTGGGCGGGGCGTTCGAACTGTCCGCGGCCGTGCCTGCCGGCACGAAGCAGTTCTACTTCCCCGACACCAACGTACTGATCACCCGGTTCTTCACCGAGGACGGGCTCGGGGAGATCCAGGACTTCATGCCCGTGACACACGCCGACGAGTCCGACCGCCACCGGCTGATCCGGCGGGTGGTGTGCGTCCGCGGGACGATCCCGTTCCGAGCCCGGGTGGCTCCCCGCTTCGGCTACGGCACCCAACCGCACACCCTGCGGATACTGGAGGGCGCCGCTCTGTTCGCTTCCGAGGCGCTGTCGCTGACGCTGACCGCGACGGTGCCGCTCGAGTCCGACGGGAAGGACGTACGGACCGAGTTCACGCTGTCCCAGGGCGACACGGCGGTCTTCGCGCTCGACCGGGTCACCGACGAGACTCCGCCGCGCGGCTGCCCGCACGCCGAGGCCGAGCGGGAGTTCACCGCCACGGTCGCCTTCTGGCGGCGCTGGCTGCAGCAGTCCCGCTACCGCGGCCGCTGGCGGGAGATGGTGCACCGCTCCGCCCTCACCCTGAAGCTGCTCACCTACGCACCCACCGGTGCGATCGTGGCGGCCCCGACCACGAGCCTGCCCGAGCAGCTCGGCGGCGGCCGCAACTGGGACTACCGCTACACGTGGATACGCGACTCCGCGTTCGCCGTCTATGCGCTGCTCAGACTCGGCTTCGCCGAGGAGGCCGAGGCGTTCATCGGCTTCCTCACCCAGCACATCGACCGGCGCGACGACGGACCGTCCGGCCCGCTGCAGATCATGTACGGCATCGACGGACGGGCCGAGCTCCCCGAACACGAGCTGCCCCACCTGGAGGGCTACCGGGGCTCGGCGCCCGTGCGGGTCGGCAACGGCGCGGCCACCCAGCTGCAACTCGACATCTACGGCGCGCTGATCGACTCCGTGTACCTGTACGACAAGTGGTGCCGGCCCCTGTCCAGTGGCCACTGGCGCGCGGTGTGCGCCCTGGTGGACTGGGTCTGCGAGCACTGGGACCAGCCGGACGAGGGCGTGTGGGAGACCCGCGGCGGGCGGAAGAAGTTCCTCTACTCCCGGCTGATGTGCTGGGTGGCCATCGAACGCGCCATCCGCATGGCCCTGCGCCGCAGCCTGCCCGCCGAACTCGGCCGCTGGGGTCCGGTCCGGGACCGGATCTACTGGCAGATCATGGACAAGGGCTGGTCGCCCACCCGGCAGGCCTTCGTCCAGCACGAGGGCGGCGACGTACTGGACGCGGCGGTGCTGATGATGCCGCTGACCAAGTTCGTCTCCCCCACCGATCCCGTCTGGCTGTCCACCCTCGATGCCCTCGGCAACGAACTCGTCTCCGACTCCCTGGTCTGGCGCTACGACCCGGAGGCCAGCCCCGACGGCCTCGAAGGCGACGAAGGCACGTTCTCCATCTGCTCCTTCTGGTACGTCGAGGCCCTCACCCGCGCCGGACGACTGGACGAAGCCCGCCTGGCCTTCGAGAAGATGCTCACCTACGCCAACCATGTCGGCCTGTACGCCGAGGAGATCAGCCACACAGGTGAGCAACTGGGCAACTTCCCCCAGGCATTCACCCACCTCGCCCTCATCAGCGCGGCCTTCAACCTCGACCGTGCCCTGGGCTGACGACCGACCGGCAGCGTTCCTCGATGAGTCGCCGTGCGAGCCTCCCCTTCCGCCCTCATGCGGGAAGAGGGGGCGGTCAGGAGGTGGTTCCCCTGACTGGCCCCTCGGTGTCAGCGGCACCGAGGCCGGCCCCCGGTTGGCGAACCCGAGAGCGGCCACCTCGCTATGCAGTCCAGTGCGCCTCCAAGGCCGCAGCGACCTCGGCCGGCTTCTGGACTACCGTCCAGTGGTTGCAGTCCAGCTCGACGACGCGCGACGCTCGCACGGCTCCGCCGAGCTTTCCGGCGAACTCGACCGGAGAGGCGGGGTCGAGCGTGCCCCAGAAGACCAGGCACGGCGCAGACACGTTCGCCAGTTCCGGCTCCCACTGCGCACCCACCGTCTCGGCGGAACGGTACAGCTTGAGGATGCTGTCCCTCATGGTCCCGTCTACGCGCAGAACCATGTCCCCGGCCACCTCAGCCGGGACATCGAAGTTCTCCATCAGATCCTTGGCGAAGGACGCCGGGTGGAGCTCGTCCATGAACCGGTTGCCCTCGACCGGGTCCTGCCAGATCTTGGCCAGCGGATGCCAGACGTACTCGGCACTGACCGGAGCGCTGCTGCCGGCCCACGTACGAACGAGATCCGGCCGCAGGGAAGCGACGCGCGCGGTGAGGATGCAGCCCCAGTCGTGGCCGACCAGGTCCACCGGCTCGCCCACCCGCTCCAGCCGTTCGATGAGCCAATCGACGTACTCCTCTTTGGTGGAGCCGAAGCCGCGCGGCCGGGGCGTGCCGAAGCCGGGCAGATCCCAGGCCTCGACGTCGCTCCGGATCAGGTGTCGGCGCACGCCGTCCCACACACGGTGGGTGTCGGGGACACCGTGGATCAGAACTGCAGGCATGACTGAACTCCCTTATCACTGAACAAAAACAGCATGTCTGGGCTTTTGGTACTCACTGCTCTTTCAGGTCGAAACCGGCCGCCATGTCCGAGACGGGATTCCCCGGGGACTCTCCTTCGCAGCGTGCGGCCGGTGGTCGGAGTTGACGGGGGATACGTCCGGAGGCGCGCAGGGAGTCCTGCGGGGGCTGGCCGTCGCGCCCACCGGCGTGATCGGCCGCGAGCCGACTTTCCATACCGCTGATGATCGTGTCGAGCACCAGGCGGAACATCCGGTCCTCGCCAAAGCCCTCGTTCGTCGGCCCGTCCTCGCCGGAGGCGGGTGTGATGGGCTGGAGGTTCGACCACCGGTGGAGCGCGCCGTTGAGCTCGGCGATCATCACGCCGATGACGACGGCGCACACGAGCGCGGCGAGCTGCGGGATATCCGACTGCGGAACCCCTGCGGCGTCCAGCACGGCGGTGAGCGCGACCCAGAAGGGATCTTCGGGCTGGATGAAGTCCGGCTGGCTGAACGAGTAGGCCATGAGGTTGGGATGGCGGTGTGCCAGCGTCCGGAAATCCGTGGCAAGCAGGCGCATGCGCTCCTGCCAGGGAGCGTCCTCCAGTGTCACGGTGCGGAACCGGGCGCCGACCATTCCCGCCACGCCACGCAGCAATGCTTCCTTGTTCGGCACGTGGTGGTACAGCGACATTGGGTTCGCGTCCAGCGCGGCGGCGAGTTTGCGCATCGTGAGCGCCTCGACCCCGTCCGCGTCAATGAGCCGCAGGGCGGAGGTGCAGATCCCTGCCTCGGTCAGAGGCACATCCCTCTTCCGAGTACCTCTAGGGGTACGCTTCGTTCTTTCCATACGGTGTATGTTATCAAGCCGTAGGCCAGCAAGGGGGACTCGCCGCCGTGGTGGCGGTCACTCCTGCGGACCTACGTACGGCACCCGAATGGGCAGGACGGGCCGTGATTCCTGTCCCTGGAGGTCGCCTGCGGCCCGAGGTCGGGCGGGCTGAGGCTGCGGCGCATGAGGAGGCACCCATCACATCCGGGAAGGCCCTCTCCATGCGGCCGCTGCAGATGCGCGGTGTGCTGCGGCTGGGCCGGGCGACCGATCCGTGGCCGACCTGATGGTTACACCGTCGGCGGATCCACGTGCGCGCTCTCCGGACGACAGCCCGCCCTGAGCCACCTCGCGCTCACCCTTGCCGCTGGTTCGCTCGCTTACTGACACGCACTCAACCGGCTCTTCCGCAACTCCCCCGACCTCGCCGATCTCACCCACGCCCGCTGCCTTCCGGCGAGCGCCTTGGCCGAGTTGCACGGCGTTCTGAAACGAACGACAAGTCCCTGCAGACTTCGAGCGGCTCGATACCTGTCACTGCAAGGGTGAGTCGGCGGTGGGCGTCAGCACGGACTCGGCGACGCCGACGATCTGACTGATGTCGAAGCCCTCCATGTCTGCGCGGAATTCGGGGCTGGAGAGGTACGCCTCCAGCCGCTCCTGAACGTCGTCGGCGTCCCGGTAGGAAACGAGGGCATACAGCTGAGGCGCCTCACTCCCGGGGGACGCAGGCACCGTCCAGACGCCATGTGTGGCGATCCTGTGCTTGGCCATACCGGGAATGTGCTTGGCCCAGATGTTCTCGTAGGCGACGAGCGCCTCAGGGCTGCGCAGCGTGTAGACACGAAGCTGGTACTGGGACATGAATACTCTTTCCTTCTCTTCTGCCGCCGGGACAAAGATCCCCAGCGGCACGGCGGTTGGGAGGCTTCTCTCAGCCTTTCGCGAACAGGTTCGCCAGTTCGAGCTCCCAGTCGATGTGCCCGGACTCGGTACCTCGCGGCACCAGCGCCTCCGTGTCCGCCAGGAAGGTCCTGACGTCCTGGATGGGAACCTCGAGCAAGGCGGTGCCCGCGGGAGCCCCGAGGACGATGTACATCACCTGGTCACCACGGCCGGACGCCGGCCAGACCCGGATGTCCCCACAGCCTGCGGAACCCCTCAGGCCATCGGCCAGAAGATCACGCCCCAGGACCCATTCGGCCGGCTCGTCAGTGCCGGTGAAAAAGGCGGCACGGACGACATAGGGATCAGTGGGCTCGTAGCGCAGGCTCATGCACATGGACAGCGAGTAGGTGCGCGAGACGACAAGCTCTACGGCCACCCCCTGCATGACGGTCTTCAAAGACTCCATCGATTTTCACTCCTGCCTGGGCGGCGTTCAGCGACCGCTGATCTCATCCGGGCCGTCGTAGTGCCAGCCATGGATCTCGTCCCAGGAGTAGCCCAGTTCGAGCAGGTAGCCGACACCGTGGTCCCAGCGGTAGTCGCCGGCGTTGACGCTCAAGGCCGGGCGCTGGACGTGCGCGGATGCAGAAGTCGCGGCCGAAGCGGTGCCCCCGGCACCGAGAACGGCGACACCCGCGACCGCCACGGAGAAGGCGGTGACGGCAACGCGCCTCGTGAGCTTCTTCATGATCTTTCCTTCCCGATTGTGCGATCTGCACCATCGGCTGCATGCAGGCGATGTGCGGCGCCTGGCGTGGTCCGAGCTGTTCCATACGGCGTATGGAAGCACTCCCCCAGGATTACCATACGACGTATGGAACTGTCGAGGCGGCGAAAATGGCCCCGCACGGCCGGCAGCGGCATGAACAGCTCGACGTCCTCGCCGAGACCGCGTCGGCCGCCTGGACGAAGCCCGACTGGCCTTCGAGAAGATGCTCACCTGCATCGACCATCTCGGGCTCTACACCGAGGAGATCAGCCACACCGGCGAGCAACTGTGCAGCAATTCCCCGGCGTTCACCCAGCTTTCCCTCTTCGGCGCGGCCTTCGCACTCGGCCACGCCCTGGGCTGAGCCGTCGCCCTGGGCGGACGAGCTCCCCGGGATTTCCGTCTCCGGAGCCGCGGCGTGCGGGCGCCCGGGTCCGGCCCCATGCTGGAAACGAGGGGGTGAGACAACGGAGGGAGTGGTGGGGATGCAGACCGTTGTGGATCTCACGCGCTGCCAGGGCTATGCGCAGTGCGTCTTCCTCGCGCCGGAGGTGTTCGAGCTGCACGGCGAAGAGGGGTTGCTGTACGCCACGGCCGTCCCCGACGACCAGGTCGAGCGCGTGCGCCAGGCCGCGGCGGCGTGCCCGGTGCAGGCGATCCTCCTCGGTGAGGAGGTGAGCGCCGGTGCCCGGTGACCTCAAGGAGGGCCGTATCGTCATCGTCGGCGCGTCGCTGGCCGGGCTCAGGGCCGCGGAGGCGCTGCGCGAGGAGGGCTTCACCGGCTCACTGACCGTGGTCGGGGACGAGCCCCACCCGCCCTACGACCGACCGCCGCTGTCCAAGCAGGTGCTGCTCGGCCAGGCGACGGCGGACACCACCGGGCTGCCGATGCGCCGGGACCCGAACGCCCATTGGCGGCTGGGCGTGCGCGCCACCGGCGTGGATCTGCTCGCGAAACAGGTGCTGCTGGAGGACGGCGAGTCACTGCCGTACGACCGGCTGCTGATCACCACCGGGACCCGCGCGCGCCCCTGGCCCAACCCGGAGGAATCCGCCCTGGACGGGGTGTTCACCCTGCGCACCCGCGAGGACGCCGGGGGACTGGCCCAGCGGCTGGCCGCCGGGCCGGAGCGCGTGCTGGTGATCGGCGCCGGCTTCACCGGCTCGGAGATCGCCTCGGCCTGCCGGGAACGGGGACTGGAGGTCACGGTCGCCGAACGCGGCCCCGCACCCCTGGTGGGCGCGCTCGGTGGCACCCTGTCGAAGCTCGCGGCCGTCATGCAGCGCAACCACGGCGTTGACCTGCGCACCGGGGTGACGGTCACCGCCCTGCGCGGGAACGGCAGCTTCACCGGTGCGGAGCTGTCCGACGGCAGCCGCGTCGACGCCGACGTCTGCGTCGTGGCACTGGGCGCGGTCCGCAACGTCGAATGGCTGGCGGAGTCCGGGCTGGCGGCGGGCCCGCGCGGGATCGCCTGCGACGCCGGATGCCGGGCCTTCAACATGTACGGAATCGTCACCGACGACGTCTTCGTGGCCGGTGACGTCTCCCGCTTCCCCCACCCACTGTTCGATTATCAGATGCTCTCCCTGGAGCATTGGGGCAACGCGGTCGAGCAGGCCGAGGTTGCGGCCCACAACATGGTGAATCCGGGGCCCCTGCAGCGCCCGCACCTGGCCGTCCCGTCGTTCTGGTCGACCCAGTTCGGGCTCAACATCAAGTCGGTGGGCGTGCCCACCTACTCCGACCACGTGGTCATCGCCCAGGGCTCCCTGGAGGCGCGCCGTCTGGCAATGGTCTACGGCTACAAGGGGCGGGTCACCGCCGCGGTCACCGTCGACATGGCCAAGTCGCTCGACTACTACCGGCACCTGATCGAGACGGCTGCTCCGTTCCCGCCCCCGCCCGGCGCCCAGGACCGTGCGATCGCGGCCGACGTCGCGATTCCGTCCGACGTGCCGGATCCGAGCGGGCTGTCCCACGGCCCCACCGTGGCGCTCACCGGCTACCTGCCGGATCGCCGGCTGACGCTGGTGCAGCCCGGCTGACCCACGTCCCGCCCCACCACGAGGAGCCACCATGGCCTCCGACACCCTGCTGGCCCGGATCACCGACTACGCCAACCGCCCCGACCCCTACCCGCTGTACGCCGAACTCCGCGAGGCGGGGCCCGCGGTGCGGCAGGCGGACGGCAGCTACCTGATCGGCACGTACCACGAGATCGTCGCGCTGCTGCACGACCCCCGGATGAGTGCCGATCCGCGCTCGCGCACCGCTCCCGCTCCGTACGAGGTGACACGACAACCGTCGTTCCTGCGGCTCGACGACCCCGAGCACCACCGGCTGCGCAACTCGGCCATGCGGCCGTTCGGCCCGCCGCACAGTCCGGGCCGGGTCGACTCCATGCGCGGCGAGATCGTCCAGCTGACCAAGGAACTGGCGGAAGTGTTCCAGGAGGGCAGGCAGATCGACGTCGTCGACGACTTCGCCTACCCACTGCCCGTGACCGTGATCTGCCGCCTGCTCGGCATCCCGCACAAGGACGAGCAGCTCTTCCAGGGCTGGACCGACACCCTCGTCGCGTCCGCCGACATCGGGCCCGAAGGTGACACCGCCGAACGGGACCAGGCGGCCGGCCAGGCGGAGCAGGAGATGGGCCAGTACCTGGTCCAACTCGCCGAACAGCGCCGCGGTCGGCCCACCGGCGACATGCTCTCCGACCTCGTCAACGAACCGGACCCGGCCGTACGGCTCAGCGAGGAGGACCTGGCGGTGAACACCATCCTGCTGTTCATCGCCGGACACGAGACCACGGTCAATCTGATCGCCAACGGCGTCCTCACCCTGTTGCGCCGGCCCGACCAGCTGGACCGTCTGCGCGAAGACCCCGGCCTGCTGCCGCAAGCGGTGGAGGAACTGCTGCGCTACGAGCCCCCGGTCCACATGCGCGAGCGGGTTCCCCTCGTCGACATCGACGTCGCCGGCACCACGATCCCCGGCGGCACGTCCGTCATCCTGGCGCTGGCCTCAGGCAGCCGCGACCCCATGCGGTTCAGCGAACCCGACCGGTTCGACCCCACCCGCCCGGACAACCAGCACGTCGGCTTCGGCAGCGGTATCCACCTGTGCTTCGGCGCGCCACTCGCCCGTATCGAAGCCGAGGCCGCGCTCGGCGCACTGCTCCCCCACCTCGGCACGGCACGCCTGGTCCAGGACCCGCCCCCCTACCGCCAGAACGCCATGCTCCGCGGACCCCGCCACCTGCCCATCCAACTCTGAGGCTGCGGGGCGGCGACAGCAGGCGAGAGCGGCCAGCCACCCCGGTCCATTACGCAGGCTGCGGGAACCGGTGCGAAGTCGGCGCCAGTCGGCCGGTGCGCGACAGGATCCTCTTCACGCTGCAGCGGGAAGGGGCCGCCGGGCGAGGTCACGGGCCTCATCCGGGGAGAGGCCGAGCATGTGCAGGATCATCTCGGCCATCGTGCCTGCGGCCTGGTCGCTGTCGGCCTCGGGCTGGTTGCACCACAGCTCCAGGAGCGCCAGCAGGCTGCCGTTCAGCACGGTCAGGGCGATCACCGGGTCGACCACGGTGAACCGGCCTGCGGCCATGCCCTCCTCCACGTCGCGCTTCGCCCGCGGAGCCAGTCCGTCGCCGGCGCATATCCGACCGAGCTGGCTGTGGCACAGGATCTGCATGATCTCCGGGTATGACTCGGCCATGCGCGCGCTGAGCCGCACGCCCCCGGCGAGGCGCTCGGCGGGGTCGTCGACGCCGTGCAGGCGTTCGTCGACGGCTTGGCCGTACTCCTCCAGCGCATCGGCCACGGCCGCGTCGAACAGGTCCGGCTTGTCCGTGAAGTGGTTGTAGAAGGAGCCGAGGCCCACGTCCGCGCGTTCCGCGATGGCATGGATGCTGGCGCTGACGCCACCGGACTCGGCCAGGATCTGCCGCGCGGCGCGGACGAGTGCCTGGCGGGTCTCGGCGCGACGGCGTTCGAATCGGTTCCTGCGTGGGGCTGGCATCGGCGTGCTCCATAAATAAGAGCAGCAATTCTGATGAATTCATCATTGCACTGCCCGTCTCAACTGTCCACCCTGGCCCAACAGTCCCGACTCCGCGATGGCGTGACGTGACAGCGCACGGCCATATCTGGGCATTTGATCAGTTTCGGGGGACTTGACGATGAAGCGGTCGTATCTGACTATTTCATCAGAACTGGACAAAGTCGTCCAAGGTTGGCAGACGTCGTGCCGGCTTCCACCACGGCCACAGATCGGGCCGACGCCGCACATGCCGACGCTGTCTCACACCCGTACCGATGGGAAGAACCGGATGACGAAGACCGACCACATGCCACTCGCCGTACCGGTGAGCCCCCGAGAGACACCCGATGCGGCAATAGCGATGCTCGATGCGGAGGGGACCGTCATGGGGTGGACGCACGCCGCCGAGCAGCTTGTCGGGTACTCGGCCGGGGAAGTGGTGGGCCGGTCCGCCGCACACGTGCTGCCACCCGCCGCCGAGGACGCCCCGAGTGCTTCGGCGTTCGCCGAGCAGTGCCGTGCCCAGGAGGGCTGGTCCGGCACCGTGACGGTCCGCCACCGCGACGGCCACCCCATCAAAATGACGCTGCGGATCTCGCTGCTGTGGGGGCAGGACGCCGTCACCCGGTGGCTGGTGTCCGTGACCGACATAGGCACTCTGTCCTCAGGGACGTCCAACGGAGCTGTGCGGGAGTCGCTCCTGGCCCACGCACCGATCGGCATCGCCGTCTATGACCTGCAGCTGCGCTGTACCTGGGTCAACGACGTCATGGAGCGCCACGACGGCACTCCTCCTGAGCGACGGTTCGGACGCCGCCTACGGGACTCACTGCCCGCCGTCGAGGCCGAAGCGCTCGAGGTGGTGATGCGGCAGGTACTGGAGAGTGGCACCACCACGGTCCACGAGTACCGGGCGTGGTCGTCGACGGACCGGCGCCGGGAGCACGCGTTCTCGGCCTCGTTCTTCTGCCTCCAGGACGCGGACGGCACGGCAATGGCAGTGTGCTCCATGAGCGTGGACGTCACCGGCAACCGGCGGGCGCGCGAGCGCCTTGCCATCCTCAGCGAAGCCAGCACGTGCATCGGCAGCACCCTCGAGGTCATGCGGACCGGGCAGGAACTGGCCGACCTTGCCGTGCCCCTGCTGGCCGACCACGCAGTCGTCGACCTGATGGAGTCGGTTCCTTTCGGCGTGGATCCCTCGGCGGTGACCGGCAAGGCGAACGGCCGCCCACCTGTGCTGCGCCGTGCCGGTGTGGCCTCCATCGACCCGGGTGTCCTCAAGTTGCCGTGGGTGCGCCAAGAGGTGATCCGCCCCTTCCCGACCTCGCTGTTCGCCACCGCCCTGCACACGGGCAGGTCTTACCTGGAATCGGTGCTGGACACCTATTCAGGCCCCTGGGTCAGTCACGACCCTGTGCGGACGCAGAAGCTCCGTGACAGCGGCGTCCACTCTTTGATGGTCGTGCCCATCCGTGCGCGGCGCTGTGTGCTGGGACTGGCGGTGTTCGGCCGCTCCGAGGAGACGACGCCGTTCCAGGAGGACGACCTCCTCCTCGCCGAGGAGCTCGTCACCCGGGCCGCGCTCAGCCTGGACAACGCTCTCCAGTACGCCCGCCAACGCACCGCGGCCCTGACGCTCCAACGCGACCTGCTCCCCCACCATGTGGGAGGCGGCGCCGCCCTCGATGTGGCCTCGCGCTATGTGCCGGCTGACATGGACCACGGCGTGGGGGGCGACTGGTTCGACGTGATCAAGCTGTCTGGCGCCAGGGTGGCCCTCGTCGTCGGAGATGTGGTCGGACACGGCATCAACGCCGCAGCGACGATGGGCCGATTGCGCACCGCCGTCCGCACGCTCGCGAACATGGAACTGCCTCCCCACGAACTGCTGGCGCACCTCGATGACACGGTCAAGCGGCTGAGCGACGAAGATGCCGACGCTCCGGACCAGCTCCCCCCGGCGGTGGGCGCCACCTGTCTGTATGCCGTCTACGACCCGGTCACCCGGCGGTGCACGATGGCGCGGGCCGGGCATCCCCCGCCCGCGATCATCGACCCGCAGGGCCGTGCCACTTTCCCCGACATGCCCGCCGGGGCCCCGCTCGGCCTCGGCCTCGGTCTGGTTCCCTTCGAGTCCGTGGAACTGGAACTGCCCGAGGGCACTCTGCTCGCGCTCTACACAGACGGTCTGGTCGAATCCCGGGACGACGACATCGACGTGGGCCTGGATCGACTGGGCGCCGCCCTGGCAGAGACCAGTTCGTCCCTGGAAGACCTGTGCTCTCAGGTGATCGAGACCTTGCCGACTCAGGCCCCGGCCGACGATGTCACCTTGCTCCTTGCACGGACTCGCGGACTCGAACCGGCCCAGGTCGCCTCCTGGGAACTACCGAACGAGCCGGCCGCCGTCCCCATCGCCCGGCAGGCAGCCGCCCGTCAGCTCAGCGAATGGGGGCTTGATCATCTGGTGACCACCGAGGAGCTGATCGTCAGTGAACTGGTCACCAACGCCATCCACTACAGCGGCGGGCCGATCCGCCTACGGCTCATCCAGCACCAGGTCTTGACTTGCGAAGTCTCCGACAGCAACCCCAGCCACCCACGCCCCCGTCAGCCCCACATCACCGACGAGAACGGCCGCGGTCTTTCCCTCGTCGCTCACTTGTCCCGCAGGTGGGGCTCCCGCTCCGCAACGGACGGCAAGGTCGTCTGGGCCGAACAAGACCTGCCCTCCAAAGCCGTTGCGGTGTGACGCGGTTCCGGCCGGGCGGCCGACGGCCGCCACAGCCTGCCGATCTCTCGAGCCGCAGGCTCCCGCAAAGCAAGCCACAGAAGGAAGCCACACATGGACATAGAGAATGTCAAAAACGCCTACTCGGCAGCCGCCTCCCAAGGATCGACAGGCGTCTCCGGTTCCGGTCCCAGCGGCAGGTCGCACGCCTTCGACGGTCCGGCAGCCGCCGTGCTCAACAATCGAGGCGCGGTGGTGCGGTGGACCGAGGCAGCAGAGGAGCTGACGGGGTTCCGCGCCGAGGACGTCTGTGGCCGCCCCGTGCAAGAACTGGTGGCCGACCTCCCGGACGACCTGCGCGACGCGGAGATCCCGGCGTCCGGCCGGGCACGGCTGTGGCACCAGTGCGGCGACACCATCGATGTCACCTTCCGGACCACCAAGGTGGAGGGCTCCGGCTCGGCGGAGATCCTCGTCCTGGCGGCCCCTACACACCACGTCGCCGGCCACGAGCAGGGCGCGGCGCTCCTGCGTGCATTGTCCGCACAGAACCGGATCACCATCGCTGTGTACGACACGGATCTCACCACTGTGCAGACGAACGCCGCGCCGGACATTCTCGACGGCCGTCCAGTACGGCCCGGCGCTCGGCTGAGCGACGTGCTGGACGCCAAGGACGCCGAGAACCTCGAGGCACTACTGCGCCAGGTAATCGAGACGGGTGCCCCAGTGGTCCGCAGAGACCAGCACGTGGGCTGTCGGCACGGTTCGGCGCGGCAGCGCGCGCTGTCGCTGTCCGCCTTCCGTCTGGAGGACGCGCGAGGACGCCCCACGGGGGTCGCAGCCCTGTACTTCGACAACGCCGACCAGATGCGTGCCCGCCGCCATCTGGATCTCGCCCGCGAGGTGGCCGAGCGAGTAGGGGGATCTCTGGATGTCCTGCACACTGCGCAGGACCTTGCGGACGTTCTCGCACCTGCGTTCGGGGATCTCGCCGCAGTCGACCTTGCGCACCCCGTTCTCGACGGGGACGAACCCTCCAAGCAGCTGGGCGGTGGAGACATGAACAACGCGGCCCTTGCGCCGACCACCGCGGTGTGGCCGGCCGGCATCAAGCGCGGCGGGTCCATCCCGCCCCTTCCCGACCACCCCCTGCTGCGCAGCTTCCGACACGGCGAGCCAGTCGTCTTCGGCCTTGACGACTTCATCGCCATGGTCAGAGACCCGCAGCTGGTCGAGTATCTCGTCCCGAAGGACACCCATTCGGTGATGGTGGCACCGTTGCATGCCCGCGGGCACACGCTCGGCGCCATATCGGCCTGGCGCTGCGGCCGATCCGAACCCTTCGCCGAGGACGAGGTGGATCTCATGAAGCAGATCGCCTCGCGGGGTGCGCTCGCCATCGACAACGCCCGCCGTTACACGCGCGAGCACCGGGCGGCCGTAGCGCTGCAGCAGCGCCTCCTTCCCCCGGCCACGACCGACACGCCGGGAGCCGAGACCGCCGGCGTCTACCTGCCCGCGGGCGGGGGAGCGGTCAGTGGCGACTGGTACGACGCCATCGCCCTGCCCTGTCTCAGGGTGGCCCTTGTCGCCGGAGACGTGGTCGGCCGCGGCATGTCCGCAAGTGCCACCATGGGCGGCCTGCGCGCCGCCATCAGGACGCTCACGGAGCTGGAACTCGAACCGGACGAGGTGCTCACCCGGCTCGCGGACCTGGTCCAGCGCCTCGCGGCCGAAGCGCCGCCCGGCGACCGCGATATCGTCGGCGCCACCTGCCTGTACGCGATCTACGACCCGGTCACCAGGCGCTGCGCCATGGCCAGTGCCGGGCACCCGCCACCCGTCCTTATCCGGCCCGACGGGACCGCCGAAGCAGTCGCGATCTCCCCGGGGCCACCACTGGCCCTCAGCGGCATGCCGTACGAGACCACCGTGATCGACGTCGAGCCGGGCAGCGTCCTCGCTCTCTACACCGACGGCCTGGTCGAACGGGGCGACCGCGACACCGGCCAAGGCCTGCGGCGCCTGACGGATGCCCTCGCCGCGTCCTGCCGTCCGGATCGTGCCCTGGACGAGACCGGCCGGGCCCTCCTCGCCGACCTGGCAGACCAGGCGCCGCGCGACGACGCGGCCCTGCTGCTGGCCCGCACCCGCGCCGTCCCAGCGGCGGACACCGCTCACTGGGAGATCCCGGCCGATCCGGCCGCCGTCTCCAAGGCTCGAAAGTGGATAACCCGCCAACTCACAATGTGGGGCCTGGACGACCTCCTCTTCACCACCGAACTCATCGTCAGCGAACTGGTGACCAACGCCATCCGCTACGGTCGTCCGCCGATGGACCTCCGTCTGATTCGCCACAACGTCCTGGTGTGCGAGGTCACCGATTCCAGCAGCACCCAACCCCGCCTGCGGCGTGCCCGCATGACCGACGAGGGAGGACGCGGCCTGTTCCTCGTCGCTCAACTCGGCGGACGTTGGGGCTGCCGCCATGGCCAGAACGGCAAGACGATCTGGTCCGAGCAAGCCATACAGGCTTCCCCCTGAAGCTACGGCGCACCGAGGTGGGTAGCGGCAGAGTCACTCACAGCTCTGATGTCTCTCGACCCGGTGTGCCATGACAGCAGCTAACAGGGGGGGGGCGTGTACGGAACTTGTGTAAGTCCTCGACTTTCACTTGGGGTTGAGCCGGTCCTCGAAGAAGAGTGAGAACTGGTTCAGTGCCTTCTTCCAGTGTGCCGCGACCTGGTTGACATCGCGGGCCTTGGGGGTGATCTGCTCGCGGACGGCGAGGTAGAGCACCTTCAACGCGGCTTGCTCGGAGGGGAAGTGTCCGCGGTTGCGGGTGGCTTTCCGCAGCCGTGCGTTGATCGACTCGATGAGGTTCGTCGAGTAGACGACCTTCCTTATCTCCGGCGGGAAGGCGAGGTAGGGGGTGAATTCGCTCCACGCGGCCTGCCAGGTCCGCACGATCGCGGGGTAGCGCTGGCCCAGCTCGCCTGCGGCGAAGTCGGCGAGGGCCTGCTCGGCGACCTGGTCGGTCGGGGCTGTGTAGATGGCCTTCAACTCCGTGACCAGCTTTGCGTGGTGCTGTTTGGAGGCGAACCTCAGCGAGGCACGGATCAAGTGGATCACACATGTCTGAACGGTTGCTTTGGGCCAGGTCGCGGTGACCGCGTCGGGCAGGCCCTTCAGTCCGTCGCAGGCGACGATGCACACGTCTTCGACCCCGCGGTTGCGGAGCTCGGACAGCACGGTCATCCAGGTTGTGGCGCCTTCGCCCTCGTCGCCGGCCCACAGGCCGAGCACGTCCTTGCAGCCGGGTTGGCCCACGACTCCTCCACCAAGTCAGCGCCCCACCAAGGAAACCCGCCAAGGACGCGGGGCCTGGCGAGAGGAACTACTAGGACAGCGCCAGCCGCCGCCATTCCCGGCGGCGGATCATGATGGAACACGCCATCGCCGAGCCGAAGCAGTGGCGGTCGCTGCGATGCTGGATCGGCCGTCGCGAAATCCTGCCCGCAGTCATGGCCGCCATTGGCAGCCTGCTGATGCTTGGACCCAAATCGCCAGGCGAACACATCGCAAGCTCAATGTTTTGACGACCCGTCGGAGAACTCGGCATCGGGTGTCAGCATCCGTCCGGCCAAAGCTGCCCACACCCTGGAAACGCGGACAGCCTCGGAGGTGTCCGTGCGGCCGCATCCGAGGGCCCGCGCCACCGGAGATCGTCGCTGAAGGACAGGCGGAGAGTTCCCGGACTCCTCGGACCGGAGCCCGGCTCTTCCCAGGTCAACGCACCCTTCCGCGCGCCTTCAGTGGCACCGGCGGGAGTCCGGGAGCAGACAGTGGGTCACCGTCGTACCCCTTCACTTCTCCGAAGCGCGAGCCCGTCATCCAGTCCTGGCGTGCCTGCTCGATGTCCTCCTGGGTGCGGCCGATGAAGTTCCACCACATGATCAGCTCCTCCTCGAAGGGCTCGCCACCCAGGAGCATGAGGGCCGCGTCCGACTCGGCGCGCAGGGGGAGTTCGGTGCGGCCGCAGCCGAGGTAGAGCATCGAGCCCGGGAGTACCGGTACGCCGTCGACGTGGGCCTCGCCGGACATGGACAGGACGGCGTACTCGAAGTCGGGCTCCAGCGGCAGTCGTACGTCGGTGCCGCTCGCCAGGGCCAGGTCGGCGCCGACGATCGGGGTGTACGTCGTGCCGGGCGAGGTGGTGCCGTCGACGGTGCCCAGGATGAGCGTGGCCTTGAGGCCGGGAGCCGTGACGACGGGCAGTTCGGCGTGGTGCTCGAAGTGCGGGTCGGTGTGGCGGTGGGGGTCCGGGAGGGCGACCCAGAGCTGCGCGCCGTGCAGGATGCGGGCGTGCGACTTGGGACTCTCCTCGGAGTGGCTGATGGCCCGGCCCGAGGTCATCAGGCCCAGCTCGAGCGGGCGGATCGTCTGGAGGCTGCCCGTGGAGTCGCGGTGCAGCACCTCGCCCTCGTGCAGCCAGCTGACGGTCTGCAGGCCCATGTGCGGGTGCGGCGGGACCTGCATGCCGGGCTCGTCGGCGATGTCGTCAGGCCCGTAGTGATCGACGAAGCACCACGCGCCGACCATGCGACGGCCCAGGTTGGGCAGCAGACGGCGGACTTCAGTGGACTCGCCGAGCTTCACCCGGCGGGGGCTGAGGAGTTCGCGCACCGGCTCGGCCACCACAAACCCGCGGCCACCGCAGAGGGAGGGAACCGCCTCGCGATCAAGATTGCTCATGGCGCCAAACCTAACCCTGTCGGGGACCATCCGTCAGGCCATCGACCCGCCCATTGAGGGGCGCTTGACTCAGAACGGACGCGGTCCTACGACCTCGGTCCCAGGTGTGTACGCCGCTGGGCGGACCAGCCTCCGAAATAGTAGCCATGGATATAGTAGCCATGTACTGTTTCTCGCATGAGTTCGGTGACCTCGGTATCCGAGAACGCGACGCCCGGCTTCCTCGTCTGGCGCCTGTCGATGAAATGGCGCGTGGCCGTCGACCGGGCCCTCGTCCCGCTGGGCCTGACACACGCGCAGTACTCGCTGGTGGCGTCGCTGTACGGCATGCACAGGGACGGGCGGCGCCCCAGTCAGCGCCAGTTGGCCGACCACACCGGACTCGAAGCGCTCTACGTCTCGAAACTGGCCCGCGCCCTGGAGACGGCCGGCCTTGTCGATCGCACCCGGGATCCCGCGGATCCCCGGGCGGTCCAGTTGGCCCTCACGGCGGAGGGGCGCGAGATCGCCCGCCGTGCGATCCGGGTGGTCCAGGGCCTCCTGGACCAGCTTCTCGAGCCCCTCGGCGGGCTCGACGGCGAGCGCACCAAGGCGTTCAGCCACGAACTGGCCACCTTGCTCGACGTACCACTCGATCCACCGTCAGAGAAGACGCATTCCACGAGCGAGCACTCCGAGAAGGAGCAGTCATGACCACCACCACTCCCCTCGTCAACGGCCAGGTCATAGGCCTGGCCCACTATGCGAGCCGCGCCGCCCTGGAGGCCGTGCTGGCCCGCACCGGGACCACCTTCAACCAGTCGGTGGCCCTCAGGGCCGTCTCGGACAACGGCGGGACGGTCGAGCGCGACCGGCTCGTCGGGCGGCTGACCGGTGCGTTGAAGATCGAGGAGGCGGCGGCCCGGGAGACCGTCGACGAGATGACGGCCCTGAAGCAGTTGACGGAGCCGACGCCCGGGCAGGTGTCGCTCACGGACAGCGGCCGCGAGCTGTTCGAGGCGATCCGCGCCGGCGGCAACGAGATCGCGGCACGGCTGTACGCGGACATTCCCGCCGAGGATCTGGCGACCGCGGGTCGTGTGCTGACCCTCATCACGGAGCGGGCCAACGCGGAGCTCACCGGGGCATAGCCGCGACCCGAGGTCGTGGAATATTCAACCAACACATCCGGTTGTGGCCCGTCGAAGGAGGTCAGCAGTGGAAACGACGTACTACGACCACGGAACGGCCGCGGAGCGCTGGGAGCGGGCGCGGATGTTCTTCGACGCCAAGGACTACGCCGCCGCGGCGCGGACTCTGGGCGGGCTGGTCGAGGAGGTACCGGAGCAGGTCGGACCCCGGCTGCTGCTGGCGCGCTCCTACTACCACTCGGCTCAACTGCGCCGCGCCGAGGCGGAGCTGCGCGTGCTCGTGGAGCTCGACCCGGTCGAGCACTACGCCCGGCTGATGCTGGGGCGCACGCTGCAGCGCCAGGGGCGGCACGACGAGGCGGAGTCGCACATCCGCATCGCCTCGGCGCTTGCGGGCGACTTCGCGCAGGTGTGATCCGACCCTTCTCGGCGCAGGTGTGATCCCACCGTCCTCCGCGCAGGTGTGATTCCACCTTTGAGGGCCCCTTCGGGGGTGGGCCGGTCACTTCGGTGACCGGCCCTTCGCGTGTGCCTCGAGGCGACGGCGGCCAGCAGCCGGGGGCCGTCCGCGGGTCCAGATGCAGTTCGGCGAGGCGCGCGATGGGCCAGGCGCTGAGCGGCAGGACCAGTGGCAGGAAGACGGGGACTCCCACGAGACGTCGGTCTTCCGTACCGCCTGCCGTCCCGTCGGCCCCACCCGGCACGGGACCCTCACCGGTCGCTTCGCCCGCCTCCGTTTCCTCCGTCGTCTGCGCCGCTTCGAGCAGCGCGCGACACCTCTTCGTCGCCCGGCGGCCGCGCGGTGACGAAGCCGGCGAGGACGGCCTCGCGGTCGCGTTCACCGTCGAGCAGCCGCCGCATCTTGAGCGCGGCCCGGCCCGCGACGTCGGCGGTGGGCGTCCAGGTGAAGGAACGTCCCTGCCGTTCGCGGGCCACCGCGTCCTTCGCGAGCAGCCGGGTCAGGATGGTCACGACGGTGGTGTACGCAAGGTCGCCGCCCAGGCGCTCCTGCACCCAGACGGCGGTCACCGGGGCGTCCGCCTCGCGCGGCGCCCCGAGTACCTGGACCTCCAACTCGCCCTGCCCGCGGCGTCGGGAGCGCCGGTGCGGCTCCTCGCGGTTGCGGTGCGCCATGTCCGTCTCTCTCCGGCGTGCGCGTGTCTGATCACGCCACCTGGCCGCCGTGGGTGCGCTTCCCCTTCCGGTACGCGATCTCGCCGAGGAGCACGTCCGCGGCGATGAACACCGCCAGCGGGATGCCGAGAAGCGGGACGAAGTAGCCGAGGACCGCGACGGCCGCCATCGCCGGGACGAGGATCTGCGGCGGGACCTGCTGCCAGGCGCCGCGCGGGATGGGTCGCCCGAACGCGGAGGCGCGGCCCCGCTGCCACCACATGCGATAGCCCCACACGATGAGCAGGATCAGCGAGAGCGCGAGGGCCATCAGGGCGATCTGGTTGATCAGGCCGAAGAGGGTGCCGGTGTGGGCGTCGATGCCCCAGCGGGTCAGCTTGGCGAGCAGCGGGTAGTCGGCGAAGCGGAGTTCGTCGGTGACCTTGCCGGTCGCCGGGTCCACGGCCACCGAGTCCTGCTTCTCGGGCCAGCTGCGCTGGATCTGCTTGACGACGTATGCGGAGTCGGCGTCGGCGGGCGGGACGATCTCGACGGGGTCACCGATGCCCTTGGCGCGGGCGGCCGCGAGGATCTTGTCGATGTCGAGGGCGATGTCCCGTGCCGTGGCCTCACCGGTTCCCGCGCCGGTGTGGCCCGCGTGCTCACCGCCCGTCGCCGCCGACACCGAGGGGGTCGCCTGGCCGAGCGAGGTCCTGAGGGTGTCGATGTTCGCGCCGGCATACGTCGACCACGTCAGACCGGTAGCCGAGAGGCAGACGAACCCCGCGGCCGCCCAGACGCCGACCGTGCCGTGCAGTCCCAGGGTGCGGCGGCGTCCGCTGGTGCCGCGTACCTTGCGCTGGGAGCGTCGGCGGCCGAACCACAGCACGAGTCCGCCGCCCGCGATCACCCACAGCCAGCTCGCGGCGAGTTCGCTGTAGAGCCGGCCGTTCTCGCCCACCTGCAGATTGGCGTGGAGCCCGTCGATCCAGGTGCGCAGCGGCAGCGCGCCGGTGGAGCCGTACTGTTCGAGGGCTCCGCGTACCTTCCCGGTGTACGGGTCGACGAAGACCGCGAGGGTGTGGTCGGCGCCGACGCCGGGGACGCCGGAGAGCAGCACGCGGGTGGTCGCGTCGGCCTCCGGTGCAGGGCGTACCGCCGAGACCGCGCCCTCGGGGTGGGCCTTGCGGGCGGCGGCCACCTGCTGGGACAGCGTCAGTTCGTGGTCGCCGACGGGGACGGTCAGCTCATGGGAGTACACGATCTTCTCGGCCTGGAACGAGGCGGCGTACAGGAAGCCGGTCGCGGCGGCGACCAGCAGGAACGGGGCGACGAGCAGTCCGGCGTAGAAGTGCAGGCGCAGGACCAGGGGGCGCAGCGGGGACCAGGCTCTTCGGGACGGTGCGGGGGTGACGGACTGCGGGGACTCGTCCGTCGCGGTCGAGGGAGCGGTGGACATGCGGCGGGTTCTCCGGTCGGGCAGGGGACGGAAACGGGCCGTGGGTCAAGGAGTTGGGCTCCTTTCGCCGGTGGCGGTCCAGTAGTCGGGGCACAGCGGCGCCCAGTTCCCGGGCAGATACGTGGTGCGCGTCACATGCGGGAAGATGCGGGACTCGCCTGGCTCCGCCTCGCTCAGCGCGGTCCGTGTTGGCATCCTGGCGCGATGGCATCCGAACGTGACCCCAGCCCCTCACGCCCCCTGAGCGACCGGGTCGAGGAACTCCTCGCCCACGAAGGCCCGTTGCCGATCGTCGCCGCCGGTGACCCGGTGCTGCGCCGACCGGCCGAGCCCTTCGACGGCCAGCTGGGCCCGGGGCTGCTGACCCGCTTCGTGGCCGCCCTGCGCGCGACGATGCACGCGGCACCGGGCGTCGGCCTCGCGGCGCCGCAGGTCGGCGTACCGCTGCGGCTCGCCGTCATCGAGGACCCGGCTCCGGTCTCCGAGGAGGTGCGGCTGACACGCGGGCGGGTGCCGCAGCCGTTCCGGGTGCTGGTCAATCCGTCGTACGAGGGTGTCGGCGCGGGTCGGTCCGCGTTCTTCGAGGGCTGCCTGAGCGTTCCGGGTTGGCAGGCGGTGGTGGCCCGGCACTCCGAGGTGCGGCTGAGGGCGCTGGACGAGCACGGCCTCGCGGTCGACGAGGTGTTCACCGGCTGGCCCGCGCGCATCGTCCAGCACGAGACGGACCACCTGGACGGCGTGCTCTACCTCGACCGCGCGGAGTTGCGCTCACTGTCCTCGAACCAGGCGATGGCCGAGCACTGGAACCAGCCGACGCCTCAGCGGGCTGCCGAGGCACTGGGGTTCGAGCTGCCCGAAGGAACCGGCGGACGCCGAAAGCCGGCATGAAGTGAAGCCCGACGGAGGCCGAGAGCGCGCACGGGCGGAAAAATCCGTCGCGCCCGAGCGAGCCCCTCGCTAGCCTGGCCCCCATGTCTACGCCCCGCATCTCTTAGCTCAAGGACCCGCTTCCACGCCACCCGTGTGTCCTTTTGCTGATTGATTCCCCGGAGCGTATTCCCATGATCACCGTTCGCGGTGTCGACGTGCGCGTGGGCGCCCGTCTGCTGCTGTCCGACATCTCCTTCCACGTCTCCCCCGGCGACCGCATCGGCCTGGTCGGCCGCAACGGCGCCGGCAAGACCACTCTCCTGAACACTCTGGCGGGGCAGACGCGCCCCGCCGCCGGTTCCGTCTCCCGTACGGGGGCGCTCGGTTATCTGCCCCAGGACCCCCGCGCGGCCGACCCGACGGTCACGGTCACCGACCGGATCCTGTCGGCGCGGGGCCTGGACGAGGCCGTACGCGCGCTGCGTGCCGCCGAGGCCTCGATGGCCGACGGATCCGAACGGGCGATGAACGCCTATGTGCGTGCGGAGGCCGAGTTCCAGTCGCGTGGCGGGTACGCGGCCGAGGCGGAGGCATCCCGGGTCGCCGCGGGCCTCGGGCTGCCGACGCGGGTCATGCACCAGCCGGTCGGCGCCCTGTCCGGTGGTCAGCGCCGCCGTGTCGAGCTGGCCCGCATCCTGTTCGCGGACCACGGCACCCTGCTGCTGGACGAGCCGACGAACCACCTGGACGCCGACTCGGTCGCCTGGCTGCGCGGCTTCTTGACGAACCATCAGGCGGGACTCGTGCTCATCAGTCATGACACCTCGCTGCTGGCCGACGTCGTCAACCGTGTCTTCCACCTCGACCCGCGGCGGGCCACGCTCGACGTCCACAACACGGGCTGGCAGGCCTACCTCGCTCAGCGGGATGCCGACGAGCGCCGCCGCTCCCGGGAGCGGGCCCATGCCGAGCGCAAGGCGGCGGCGCTGCACGCCCGGGCGGACAAGATGCGCGCCCATGTGTCGACGGCCGTGGCGGCCAAGAACATGGTGCGCCGCGCCGAGCGCATGCTCGCCGAGCTCGAACCGGTCCGGCAGACGGAGAAGGTGGCCAGAATCCGGCTGCCCGAGCCCGCCCCCTGCGGACGCATGCCTCTCGGCGCGGTGAGCCTGACCAAGTCGTACGGGGATCTCCGCGTCCTGAGCGGAGTCGACCTGGCCGTCGACCGGGGCAGCCGGCTGGTGATCCTCGGCCTGAACGGCTCGGGCAAGACCACGCTGCTGCGGCTCCTGGCCGGCCACGACACCCCGGACAGCGGGCGTGTGGTGCACGGTCATGGGCTGCGCCTCGGCTACTTCGCTCAGGAGCACGACACGCTGGACCCCGCCGACACGGTCCGCGGCCAGCTGGCCGCCGCGGCGCCGCATCTCACCCTCGGCGAGGTGCGGCGGGTGCTCGGCTCGTTCCTGTTCACCGGCGACGACGCCGACAAGCGCGTAGGCGTCCTGTCCGGCGGCGAGAAGACCCGCCTCGCCCTCGCGGGTCTGGTGCACTCGGGCGCGAACGTGCTGCTCCTGGACGAGCCCACCAACAACCTCGACCCGGTCTCCCGGGCCGAGGTGCTGGCCGCGGTGGGCACCTACCCGGGCGCGATCGTCATGGTCACCCACGACGAGGGCGCCATCGAGGCCCTGCGTCCGGACCGGGTGCTGCTCCTCCCGGATGCCGACGAGGATCTGTGGAGCGAGGAGTATCTGGAGCTGGTGTCGCCGGCGTGACGCCGAGGGTGCCGCCGGGACCGGCGGCACCCGGCGGGTCGGCTATGCGTCCCGGTACGCCTCCAGCAGCCGCAGCCACACCTCGCTCACCGTCGGATAGGACGGGACCGCGTGCCACAGGCGGCTGATCGGCACCTCGCCCGCGACCGCGATGGACGCCGAGTGGATCAGCTCGCCCACGCCGGGGCCGACGAGGGTGAGGCCGAGAATGATCTCGCGGTCGATGTCGACGACCATGCGGGCCTTGCCGCGGTAGCCGTGCGCGTACAGGCCCGCGCCCGCCACCGAGGACATGTCCACGTCCACGGCCCGGACACGGTGGCCGGCCTGCTGCGCCTCGGCGAGCGAGAGGCCCACGGCCGCGGCCTCCGGGTCGGTGAAGACGACCTGCGGGACGGCCGCGTGGTCGGCGGTCGCGGCGTGCGCGCCCCAGGGATCGGTCTCCAGGAGGGGTACTCCCGCGGCGCGGGCGGCGATGGCGGCGCCCGCGATCCTGGCCTGGTACTTGCCCTGGTGGGTGAGGAGCGCGCGGTGGTTGACGTCGCCGACCGCGTACAGCCACTCGCTGCCGATGACCCGGAGGCTGTCGTCGACGTCGAGCCACGAACCCGGCTCGAGGCCGATCGTGTCGAGGCCGATGTCGTCGGTGTGCGGCACGCGGCCGGTGGCGAAGAGGATCTCGTCGGCCTCGATTCGGTCGCCTGTGTTCGTCAGGACCACCACGGTCGAGCCCTCGCGGGTCACGGCCGTCACCGAGGTGCCGGTGCGGACATCCGCGCCCGCCTCCTTCAGGCCCTCGGCGACCAGTTCCCCGGCGAAGGGTTCCATGCGGGGCAGCAGGCCCTTGCCGCGGACGAGGACAGTGACCTGGGAGCCGAAGGCCTGCCAGGCCGTGGCCATCTCGGTGGCGACCACACCACCGCCCACCACGATCAGCCGCCCGGGCGCGGCGGGCGCGCTGGTGGCCTCGCGGCTGGTCCAGGGCTTGACCTGAGCGAGCCCCGGCAGGCCGGGGAGCTGGGCGCGGGTGCCGGTGCACACGACGACGGCATGCCGGGCGGTCAGCCGGTGCCGCTCGCCGTCCGGTCCTTCGACGGTCACCGTGCGAGGCCCGGCGAGCCGCCCGTGTCCGCGGTACAGGACGGCTCCGATGCCGTCCAGCCAGCCGACCTGGCCGTCGTCCTTCCAGTGGGAGGTGTAGTAGTCGCGGTGGGCGAGCACCGCGGGGACGTCGAGAGGGCCCTGCACGGCCTGGCTCAGGCCGGGCACGCGGCGGGCGTCGGCACGGGCGATGACCGGGCGCAGCAGGGCCTTGCTGGGCATACAGGCCCAGTACGAGCACTCGCCGCCGACCAGCTCGCTCTCCACGACCGCGGTGGAGAGGCCGGCCGCGCGGGCGCGGTCGGCCACGTTCTCCCCCACGGGCCCGGCACCGAGCACCACGACGTCGTAGGCGATGGATTCCGTTTCCGTCATGGGGCCAGTCTGGTTGCTGGTGTGCGCCGTGGCCACACGGGTACGTGCGCGGAATACGCCCCCGGTAGGCGGCGTTGTGCAGACCGGCATGACCCGGACCCGAGGAAGAGGGAAACACACATGAGCAGCACCGTGGAGCTCACCAAGGAGAACTTCGACCAGACGGTCACGGACAACGAGTTCGTCCTGATCGACTTCTGGGCGTCCTGGTGCGGGCCGTGCCGTCAGTTCGCCCCCGTCTATGAGAAGGCGGCGACGGCCAACCCCGACCTGGTGTTCGCCAAGGTCGACACCGAGGCACAGCCGGAGCTGGCCGCCGCCTTCGACATCCAGTCGATTCCCACGCTGATGATCGTCCGCGACCAGGTCGCGATCTTCGCCCAGCCCGGAGCGCTGCCCGAGGCCGCCCTGGACGACGTCATCGGGCAGGCCCGGAAGCTGGACATGGACGAGGTCCGCAAGTCGATCGCGGAGCAGCAGGCTCAGCAGACCGGCGAGTAGGACCCGCTCCGCGGATCAGAACGGGTACGCCGCCACATCCCCGCGCACCGTCGTCCAGCGCACGTCGGTGAAGGCCTCCAGGTTGGCCTCACCGCCGAAGCGGGCGCCGGTGCCGGAGGAGGCGATCCCGCCGAAGGGCGCGACGGCCTCGTCGTTGACGGTCTGGTCGTTGATGTGCGCGATGCCGGTGGGGATGCGCTCGGCGAGGTCGAGGCCGCGGGCGGTGTCCCGGGTCACGATGCCCAGCGAGAGGCCGTAGGGTCCCGCCGCGGCGAGGGCCGCGGCCTCGTCGAGGGCGCTGAACGAACGGACCGGCGCGACCGGCCCGAAGACCTCCTCCGTGTACGCGGGAGTCGTGTCGTCGACGCCCGCGATGACCGTCGGGCGGTAGAAGAGCTTCTCGTGCGTGCCGCCCGCGGCCAACTTGGCCCCGTGTGCCGTGCTGGACTCCACCAGCCCCTGGATCTTGGTGAGTTGGGCGCTGTCGATGATCGGCCCGAGGTGCACCTGCTCGCGGTACGGGTCTCCGACGGCGAGGGAGTCGGCCTTGGCGGCGAGCCGCTCGACGTACTCCTCGTAGAGGGAGGCGTGCACGAGGTGGCGCCCCGTCGTCATGCAGATCTGCCCCTGGTGGAAGAAGGAGCCCCAGGCCGCCGTGGAGATCACTGCGTCGAGGTCGGCGTCCTCCAGGACGATCAGGGCGGAGTTTCCGCCCAACTCCAGGTGTGCGCGCTTGAGATGACGGCCCGCCGCCTCGCCGACCGCCCGTCCGGCGGCAGTCGATCCGGTGAAGGAGATCACCGGCACCAGCGGGTCGGCGACGAGTGCCTGGCCGGCCTCGGGGCCGCCGGGCAGGATGTGCAGCAGCCCCTCGGGAAGACCCGCCTCGGCGAAGACGGCGGCGAGCGCGAGGCCGCCGCACACCGCGGTGCGCGGGTCCGGCTTCAGCACGACGCCGTTGCCGAGGGCAAGCGCCGGGGCCACCGAGCGGATCGAGAGAATCAGCGGGGCGTTGAAGGGGGCGATCACGCCGACGACGCCCACCGGGACGCGCCGTGTGTACGACAGGCGCGGCGCCTCGGACGGCAGGACCTGGCCTGCCGGACGTGAGGCGAGCGCGGCCGCCTCGTAGCACTCCTGGGCGGCGACATGCAGTTCGAAGTCGGCCTTGCCCGGGATGGAGCCGGACTCGCGCACGATCCAGTCACGCAGTTCGTCGGCGTGCGTGGCGAAGAGGTCCCCCGCCTTGCGCAGAACGGCGGCGCGGACGAAGTGCGGGGCCCTGGCCCACTCGGCCTGGGCGGCGCGGGCGTCCCGCGCGGCCGTCGCGACGTCCTCGGCGGCGGCGAGCGTGACGGCGCCGAGCGACTCGCCGGTGGCGGGCTCGGTGACGGCGTACTCGCCTCCCGAGAGGGTGCGGGACTGCCAGGTCTTGGGGTCGAGCAGCGGCATGACGGCTCTCCGATCGATCACTGATCACCAGCGGGACTCGGCACGGTCATGGGCTTCGGCGAGCTCACACACTCGTCGAGCTCATGACGCGAGCGGAAGTCCTGTGTAGTTCGCGGCAAGTTCGGCTGCCGCGTGACGGGATGCCGTGATCCGGCGCAGCCGTGCGAGCTGCATCCGGCGGTCGAAGACATCCCCATCTGGTTGAGCATGCAACATCCTAGTCATGTCGTACGAGAAACGCGTGGCCTGCCACACCCGCTCCAGGCACAACTCCGAGTACTGGTCGAGAAGTTGCGTCGATCCCGTGCGATGGAACTCGGCGAAGCAGCGGGCCAGGACCCGTACGTCGGACACGGCGAGGTTGAGGCCCTTGGCGCCCGTCGGCGGCACTATGTGCGCGGCATCCCCGGCCAGGAACAGCCTGCCGTGGCACATCGGCTCGTGGACACAACTGCGCATCGGTGTCACGGACTTGGAGGTGATCGGGCCGCGCTCCAGCCGCCAGTCGCCGTCGATCGCGAAGCGAGCGCAGAGTTCGTCCCAGATGCGCTCGTCGGGCCAGTCCTCGACGTCGGTGCCGTTCGGGACCTGCAGGTACAGCCGGGAGACCGACGGTGAGCGCATGCTGTGCAGGGCGAAGCCGCCCGGGCCACGGGCGTAGATCAACTCCTCGCAGGAGGGCGGCACATCGGCCAGGATTCCGAGCCATGAATAGGGGTAGTCGTGCGCGTACGTGCGGCTCGCCTCGACCGGGAAGGCGCCCTGCGCGATGCCGTGGGAGCCGTCGCAGCCGACCACGTAGTCGCAGCTCAGCGTCTGTTCGCGGCCCTCGTGCACAAATCGCACGACGGGTGACTCGCTCTCCGGCTTCTCGACGGCGAGCGCCTCGGCCCCGAACAACAGCGGCGGCCCCTCGGCGAGTTGGAGAGCGATCAGGTCCTTCACGATCTCCGTCTGGGCGTAGATCGTGACGGTGCGGCCGCCGGTGAGCACCGGGAAGTCGATGCGGTGGCGCTCGCGCTCGAAGCGCAGCTCGATGCCGTGGTGGATCAGGCCCTCGGCGTCCAGACGCTCGGCGGCGCCGCACTCGCGCAGCGCGTTCACCGTGCCCTGCTCCAGCATTCCGGCGCGCTGGCGCTGCTCGACGTAGGCCTGGGCCCTGCTCTCCAGGACGACGCAGTCGATTCCCGTCCGATGCAGCAGCCGGGCCAGCAGCAGCCCGGCCGGGCCGCCGCCGATGATGCCGACCGTGGTCCGCATGACGCGCCTCCCGCTTCTGGTCCGGCCGGGGACCGGTTACAGCCTCTCTCAGCTCGAGTCGCGATGCACGACCCGCGCGCCCAGCACCTCGTGCGTCTCGGGCGTCGCGCCGGGTTCCCGCACCGCGCGGTCGACCAGCTCGGCCAGGTCCCGTCCGGACGGCAGCTCGATGTGGACGGTGCTCAGCCGGGGCCGCAGCAGCCGGCCGAGCATCAGGTCGTCCGCGCCGATGACGGCCGTCTCGTCCGGGATGCCGATGCCCTCGTCCTGCAGGGCGCGCATCAGCAGCATCGCGTACTCGTCGTTGTACGCGAACACGGCGTCGAGGCCGAGGGAGCGCCAGCGGGCCGCGAGACGGGCGGCGGCCTCCTCCTCGTAGGCCAGCGGCAGCTCGGTCACCGACGCGTCCGTGCCGTGCAGGGCGCGGCGCACACCTTCGAGACGGGGCTGGGAGAAGATCTCCAGGCCCGCTTCCTCGGGTACCACGACACCGATGCGGCGGCGGCCGCGGGCCGCCAGGTGGGCGCCCGCGCAGTGGCCGACCCGGTCGTGGTCCATGAGCAGCGCGTGCGCGCCCTCGACGCCCTCGGGGCCCAGCGTGACGACGGCCCGTGCACCGGAGCGCTTGAGGACGGCCACGCCCTGCGGGCCGAGCCCACTGCCGGGCACCAGGACGGCGACCGGGCGCAGCTCCGCCCAGACGCGGGCCGCCTCGTCGCCGTGCAGGCCGACGCTGCCGTACTGCACGACGGTGTAGTCCAGACGGCTGAGGGCCCACTGGAGCTCGTTGAAGAACTGGCTGTACAGAGGGCCCACGGGCACGGACGGCGCCGGCATCAGAACCATGCGGCTGTGCCCGGCGCGCAGGCTGCGGGCGGCGGCGTGCGGGACGTACCCGAGCTCCTTGGCGGCCTCGTGGACGCGGCGCCGGGTGGGTTCGCTGATCCGGACGGCGCTGGTGTTGTTCAGGACGTACGAGACGGTCGCGCGCGAGACGCCCGCGAGGCGGGCCACATCGGCACTCGTCGGCACGGGTCGTTGTGCGGGCGACGGCGGGGCGGACTGCTTCGGTATCTGCACCATGACGTAGCGCATCCTTGCAGAAGCACGGCGCGCCGCTTTGCGCCGGGGGAGCTTCGGGTCCCCAGGGCAGCGGAACTCCCGCTTCCGCAAGGGAACTCACGCTTCCCGTACCGCAGAGGCCTTCCGGAGGTTACCGTTCGGTAGACGACGTGCTTCGGAGGTGTCCCGGATGGCTCCCGACCGTGCCACAGGCCTGGCGGAGTGTGCTCGCGCCCTCGCCGACGGTGAGGTGACCGCGCGCGAGGTGGTCGAGCGGGCGCTGGCCCGGATCGAGGCGACTCAGCCCACCGTGAACGCCTTCCGGGTGGTGCGCGCCGAGGCGGCGCTCGCCGAGGCCGACGCGGCGGACAAGGAACTGGCGGCTGGGGTGCGACGGCCGCTGCTCGGGGTCCCGGTGGCGGTGAAGGACGACATGGACGTGGCGGGCGAGCCGACCGCGTTCGGCTGCCGGGGCGACTTCCCGCCCCAGGTCGAGGACGGGGAGGCCGTACGCCGGCTGAGGGTCGCCGGAGCCGTCGTCATCGGCAAGACCAACACCTGCGAGCTCGGCCAGTGGCCCTTCACCGAGGGGCCCGCCTTCGGCGCCACCCGCAATCCCTGGCACCACGACCACACCCCGGGCGGGTCGTCCGGGGGCTCCGCGGCGGCGGTCGCGGCAGGGCTCGTCCCGGCGGCGCTGGGTTCGGACGGCGCGGGCTCGGTGCGCATTCCGGCCTCCTGGACGCATCTGATCGGGATCAAGCCCCAGCGCGGCCGGATCTCGACCTGGCCGCGCCCGGAGTCCTTCCAGGGCATCACGGTGAACGGAACGCTCGCCCGCACGGTCGCCGACGCGGCCCTGCTGCTGGACGCGGCGAGCGGCAACCACGACGGCGATCTGCACCGCCCGGCCGCGCTGCGCGTGTCCGACGCGGTGGGCCGCGACCCGGGCCGGCTGCGGATCGCGCTGTCGCTGAAACCGCCGTTCACCGCCCTGCCCGCCCGGCTCGACCCCGCCGTACGGGCGAAAGTCCTCGCGCTCGCGGAGCGGCTCGCGGCGCTCGGGCACGAGGTGGAGGAGGCGGAGCCGCGGTACGGGCAGATCGGGCTCACCTTCATCCCGCGCGCGACCGTCGGCCTCGCCGAGCGGGTGCGCGACGTGCCGTTCCCGGATCTCCTCGACCGGCGCACCCGCGACGCCGCCCGCCTCGGCCGATTGCTCGGCGGCGCGCCCCTGCGGGCGGCCCGCCGGGCGGAGGCCACGCTGCACCGCCGGATCGGCGCGCTCTTCGACACCTACGACGTGCTGCTGGCGCCGACGACCGCCGCTCCCCCGCCACGGATCGGCTCGATGGTGAACCTCGGCGGCCTCGGCACCGACCGGGCCATGATCGCCGCTTGCCCGTACGCCTGGCCGTGGAACATCCTGGGGTGGCCCGGTGTGAACGTCCCCGCGGGCTTCGTGGATGGGGGCACCTCCCTGGCCGAGCGAGGCCCGGACCATGGGGGAAGGCTGCCCGTCGGCGCCCAACTGCTCGGACCGGCGAACAGCGAGCAGCTTCTGGTGTCGCTGGCGGCCCAGTTGGAGGCGGATCTGCGCTGGCACGAACAGTGGCCGCCGCACGAGGCTCCGGCGAACTCTCCGGCGGCATGAGCGAGTTCCAGCCCTGCGACGGGCAACAGCGGGCGTCCTGCCCGCATCCTCGGTAGCGGACGGCGCTCTGCAGCAACGGTGGATACACGGTGGACGCCGCACCGTCGACGGTAGTGCCCGCGAACTGCGGCATCGCCCGCAGTTCGCCGTGCATCGGTGCCGGGTAGCCCAAGGCCGGGGCCGAGACCTCGTCCAGCGCGCGGAGGTGTTCGGGGGCGAGCGCCGCCTCCAGGCCGGCGAGGTTGTCGGCCAGGTGTTCCACCCGCCGGGCAGCCGAGGATGAGCACCACGGTGCCCTCACGGGCGCGCAGCCAGGCCGGCGACACCGCCGCGGAGGCGCCGCGCGTCTGCGCGCGGACAGTCACCCGCACGACATCCGACACCTGCCCCAAGGACCGGAGTCGACCGTCGACGAAGGTTGATGCGCCGTCATTCCCGTCGCGGACACAGACTCACCGCGTTGCCGGTCGTTAGTCTGTGACCATGGACGATGCGTCGATGGTCGGGTTGATGGGGCGGGTGACCGGCACGGTCGGACCCGGGCTCGTCGGCGAGGTGATCGTCCGGGTGCGCGGTGGCGCCGAGCACTTCCTCGCGTATCCCGCGTCCGCGAAGGAGCGCATCGAGCGGGGCACGGTCGTGATGGTGGTGGAGTATCTGCCGCCGCGGACCGTCTACGTCTCCGCGGCGTACGACAGTTGACAGCTCGTCTGCGCGGCGGACGACAGTTGACAGCTCGTCTGTGCGGGTCCCGTCCCAGGTGAGAGCCGTCCGCGTCAAGATTGCAACAAGGATTCGTCCGCGTCTGGATCCCGGCCTTGCGCAGGAGCACACTCCCGTTCGTTCGGTGCCGATAGGGCACCATGCAAAGGGGGCGTATGCCGATGGTTGTCGGCGTCGTGGCGGGGGCGGTTGTCCTCGCACTGATCTTCATCGTTGTGGTCTTCAAGCTCATGTGGCGCGTCGCGGAGCCCAACGAAGCACTGATCATCTCCGGTTCGAAGCATCGGACCGAAGGCCTTGAAGAGGGCATGGGATTTCGCATCGTGACGGGGCGCGGCACGCTCGTGCTGCCGGGCGTGCAGGCGGTGCGCAAGATCTCGCTCGACCTCAACGAGACCGAGCTGCACGTGGACTGCGTGACCACCCAGGGCATTCCGCTGAAGGTGCGGGGCGTCGTCATCTTCAAGGTGGGCGACGACTTCGTGTCGATCGCCAACGCAGGGCGTCGTTTCCTCGACCAGCAGAAGATGATGTCGGAGCGGGTGCACAACGTGTTCGCCGGTCATCTGCGGTCCATCGTCGGCGGGTTGACCGTCGAGGACATGATCCGCGACCGCGAGAAGCTGACCGGCCAGACCCGGGCCGCGTGCGGTACGGAGATGGAGAAGCTCGGTCTGATCGTCGACTCGCTGCAGATCCACGAGATCGAGGACCCGACCGGGTACATCAAGAACCTCGCCATGCCGCACGCAGCCGCCGTCCAGCGGGACGCGCGCATCGCACAGGCCGAGGCGAATCGTCTCGCCACCGAGGCCGAGCAGCAGGCCGCGGCCCGGATGTCGGAGGCCACCCGGGACAGCGAGATCCTGCAGGCCGGTTACCAGGCCGAGCGCGACAAGGCGGCCGCCAAGGCCCAGCAGGCCGGACCGCTCGCCTTCGCCGCCGCCCAGCAGGACGTCGTCGTACAGGAGACGCGCGTCGCCGAACTCGAGGCGCACCGTCGTGAGCAGCAGCTCCAGGCGGACGTCCGCAAGCCTGCGGACGCGAAGGCGTACGAGATCCGCGCGCGGGCCGAGGCCGAGCGCGATGCCCGGATCTCGGCCGCGCAGGCCAACGCACGGGAGACCGAGCTCGCGGCCGCGGCCGAGGCGACCAGGGTCACGACAGCCGCCAACGCCGAGGCCGAGGCGACCAAGGCCCGGGGTGCGGCCGCCGCGACGGCGACCCGCGCCACGGGTGAGGCCGAGGCCGCAGCCGCTCAGGCCAAGGGTCTGGCGGAGGCCGAGGCGACGCGTGCGCAGGGTCTGGCGGAGGCCGAGGCCATCAAGGCGCGGGCAGCCGCCCTCGCCGAGAACCAGGAGGCCGTGGTCGCCCAGCAACTCGCCGAGAACTGGCCGGAGATCGTCCAGGCGGGCGCGAGCGCGTTCGGCAACGTCGAGCACATGGTCCTGCTCAACGGCGCCGACGGCATGTCGGACATGTTCGCCAAGGCGCTCACCATGGGCGGTACGGGCCTCGGCCTGGCACGCCAGTTGCTCGCGTCGATGAACCAGAACGGATCAGCGGGCAGCGGCACACAGGCCGGGCTCAACGGATTCGTGCCGCCGCGTACGGAGAAGGTGCCGGTGGAGACGGACGAGGTGTGAACAGCTGAGACGTGACGCTTCGGGCGTACGGGAGTTGATCTCCGTACGCCCGAAGTCGCGTGTGTACGGCCCTGGTCGGCGAGCCGTCGGACACAGGCTCTAACGTGGCCCCCGTGACTGCCTTTACCGATGAAGACGTGCCCGGCCGCTACGGGCCCACGGCGACCACCGAGGCCGAGCCCCGCGAGGTGGGCCGGGTGCGGACGGAGTACTCCCCCGCGCATGACGGCGACCCCGATCCTGGTGAGATCGTCTGGACGTGGGTGCCCTTCGAAGAGAACGACGGACGGGGCAAGGACCGTCCGGTGCTCGTCGTCGCCCGGGAGGCCGCCGGAACCTTCCTCGCCGTGCAGCTCTCCAGCAAGCGGCACGACGGCGACCGGGAGTGGGTGCCGATCGGCTCCGGTCCGTGGGACCGGTCCGGGCGCGACTCGTGGGTGGACGTGGATCGCGTGCTGCGGCTGCACGAGGAGGGGATGCGGCGGGAGGCGTGTGCGCTGGATCGGATGCGGTTCAATTCGGTCGTGCACCGGTTGCGGGAGCGGTACGGGTGGCGGTGAACTCCGCGTTTCCGGGGCCATGAAGACACCGCGGGTCCGTTGCGGCTGGTCGCGCTCACGTGGCCGAGCCGTATATGTCACAGCCCCGCGCCTCTGTGACTGTGCGGCAGTTGGTTGTGGCCGCGTGTCCGTGACATCTACGGCTGGAGGAGTATGCGGGCTCTGAGCAGGGTGAACGAGGCGCGGCCGCACATCTGACGCTTGATCGTTTCAATTCTGTTGACGTGGCCTTCGACGATGCCGGAGCTGAGGTCCGGGCCAGACGGCCGAGGCGTCGTCCCGGTGGGGCCCGGGCAGCCGGATCGGGCGTACCGGGATCGCACGGCTGTGTTCTTCGGTGACGGCTGTCCACAGGGCGGGATGCCCGGAGTAGCACAGGGTCGTGAGGGCGAAGACGTTGTCGGCGTAGACCTCGACGTATTCGCCGACGGTGAAAATACGCAGGGTGGCGGGGGGCTCGGCCAGGATGGTCTCGCCGATGCGGGTGCCACCAGGGCCGGTGATCCAGAGGTTCTTGCCGTCGCAGGCCACGGCAAGGACGGATCGACCCCTGCCGGGGGTGTCGGTGCGCAGGGTGATGTCGACGGGCCCGGTGATGTCGATGTCGCCGACGGCGTGCAGGGCTGGCTGGTCGGTCTCCTCGCCGAGCCAGGCGTCCAAACCGGGCCACCATTCGAGGCGGGGCGCCGAACCCTCCTGTACGACAAGGGACTTGGGCTGGGCGAGCATGCCGCGGCAGCGGTCACCGGTGTCGGTGAGGCCAACCTGGCGGGGGGTGGTGTGCAGCACGACTCGGGAGCCGTCGGGCGCGGCGATGACGCGAGGGGCGTACGAACCGGTCGGACCGAGAGAGCCGCGCCGAGTCCAGGGGCCCCGCAGGCTCGGGGCGGTCCACGACTCGAAGCCCCGGGTCGCGCCGATGGAGCCGAGCAGCAGCCAGCTTCCGTCGTCGAGGCGTTCCAGGACCGGGCACTCCAACTCGTCGACGTCGCCGGGTGAGATGAGCGGCGGGTGGACGGTCCAGTGCTCCAGGTCGTCGGAGGTGGCCCAGGCGACGCAGCCGCCGACCTCGACCGGGAGGGAGGCGTCGCTTGCGCAGACGACCATCACCCAGCCGTCCGTCTCGTCGTCGCGTACGACGAAGGGATCGCGCCAGGCCATCTGCTCCCCGGTGCGGTACCAGCGCGAGTCCGCCTCGACGACCGGTCCGGTGCCGTGGCGGCGCCAGCCGGTGCCGTCGGTGCGGTCGGAGTACGCGAGGCCGACGGACTGGAGCGGCCAGCCGCCCGGCGTCAGCCCGCTCACCCCGGTGTAGAACATCGCCATGCCGTCGCCGTGCCGAACGGGGTGCATGGTCCACACCGCCTGCTGGTCGAAGCGGCCGGGCAGGCCGACCCCGAAGGCGGTGCCATGCGGCTGCCAGCCGACCAGGTCGGTGGAGGTGGCCCGGCCATAGGAGGTCTCCATCCGCAGATGGTCGAACTCAGCCGTCCAGGGCCCCTGCAGGTGCAGCACCGCGTACGTGCCGTCCTCGTCCCGCAGCAGGGCGAAGTCGTTCACGCAGAGGCCGGGCGGGGCGTATCGCATGCGCAGTTCCTGTCGGCTCACAGCGCCCAAACGCATGCGCTGACCATCGATCAAAACGGACTCTCTTTGGAATCGGACCAAGTAAATATGAACGCAAACGCTTGCGCAACAAGGTAGGCGGGTTTACGGTCACGTCACCCACAGATCACACCGCCGTGAAATCAACGGGAGGAACTGAGCCGTGACGGCCAGCATCAACGACGTCGCCCGCGCCGCCGGCGTCTCCGCGTCCACCGTGTCCCGCGCCCTGCGCGGCCGGCCGGGCGTGTCCGACGAGGTGCGGGACCAGATCAAGGCCGTCGCCGCCCAGCTCGGCTACACCGCCTCCCGCTCCGCCTCCAGCCTGGCGAGCGGCCGCACCTACACCATCGGCGTCCTGGTCCCGTATGTCGGCCGCTGGTTCTTCGGCACCGTGCTGGACTCCGCCGAGAAGGTGTTCAGCGCCGCCGGATACGACGTGCTGCTGTACAACCTGGGCTCGCCGGAAACGCGCAAGCGCTTCTTCACCAAACTGCCTGTCCGCAAGCGAGTGGACGCGGTGCTGACGCTCCTCATCCCCGACGAAGAGGAGTCGGCCGCACTGCGCTCACTGGGGGTGCCGCTGGCCACCACAGTCGGCGGCCCCCGGCCCGGCTTCACCGTCGTCGGCATCGACGACCGGGCCGGCACCGAAAGCGCCGTACGGCATCTGGTGAACCTCGGCCACCGCCGCATCGGCATGATCTCGGGGGCCAGCGGCCCGCTGCACTGGACCACCCCCATCGAGCGCCGCAACGCCTATCTGGACGTCCTGGCCGACGCCGGGATAGAGCACGATGCGGCCCTGGAGGCGAACGGCGACTACACCGTCGAGGGCGGCGAGCGGGCCATGACCGAACTGCTGGCCGCATCCCGCCCGCCGACCGCCGTGTTCGCACAGTCCGACGAGATGGCGATGGGCGCCCTGCGCGCCCTGCGCCGCCACCGGCTCAAGGCGCCGGACGACGTGTCCGTCGTCGGCTTCGACGACCACGAACTCGCCGACGTGCTGGGACTGACCACCGTCGCCCAGCCGGTCGCCGAGCAGGGCGCCGAGGCCGCCCGGCTGCTGCTGCGCCAGCTCGACGAACCCGACGCCGCACCACCGGGGCATGTGCAGATGCCCATCCGGCTCGTCCTGCGCGAGACCACCGCCCCGCCCCGTCCGCGCGGGCCGCAGTAGACCCACCTCCCTTGAGGCCCACACCCCCACGCCTCGAAAGCACGCCCGCACCACAAACCCTCGCCACAGCACGGAGGCACACACATGAGCTCGACCAGCAGAAAGTACCGCCGCACAGCCTGTACGGGCCTGGCTCTCGCCCTGCCCCTGGCGGCACTGGCCGCCTGCGGCGGGGGCGGCGGCACCGACGCCTCCGCGGAGGCAGGCAGCGGCAAGGGCACCATCAACGTCTGGGCCCACCAGGGCCAGAAGAGCGAGGACGCGGCGCTGCAGGCCGCGGTGAAGTCCTTCAACTCCTCGCAGAGCAAGATCAAGGTCGAGCTAAAGCTGCTGCCCGGCAACGATTACACCAAGACGATCACCACCACCGACGCGTCCAAGCTGCCGGACGTGATGGAGTTCGACGGCCCGACCATGGCGAACTTCGTCTACAACAAGAAGCTCGCCCCCATAGACGACTACGTCTCCTCCAAGACGATGGCCAACGCCACCGACGCCGGCAAGACGCAGGGCGAGATCGGCGGCAAGCACTACGGCCTGGGCATGTACGACTCCGGCCTGGGGATCTACGGCAACAAGAAGCTGCTGGACACGGCCGGGGTGAAGTACCCGACGAGCGTGGACGACGCCTGGACGGCGGACGAGTTCACCGCCGCGCTTAAGGCGCTGAAGGACAAGGACTCCGACGGCAAGACCCTCGATATCCAGGAGAACAACGGACTCACCACCGAGTGGGGCACCTACGGCTTCGCCCCGATCGTCTCGTCGGCCGGCGGCTCGCTGCTCAAGGACGGCAAGGCGGAAGGCGCCCTCGACTCGCCGAAAGCCGTGTCGGCGCTGAAGACCTTCCAGTCCTGGAAGACGTACGTCGACCCCAACACCGACGGCAACGCCTTCACCAAGGGCCGCGTCGCCCTGAGTTGGGTCGGCCACTGGATGTACCCCGCCTACAGCAAGGCCCTCGGTGACGACCTCGTCGTGCTGCCGCTGCCCGACTTCGGCAACGGCCCCAAGACCGGCCAGGGCTCGTGGGCGTGGGGCATCGGCGCCGACAGCAAGAACGCCAAGGCCGCCGGCGCGTTCATGGACTACCTGCTCAACGACACCAACGTCTCCGCGATGACGACGGCCAACGGCGCCCCGCCCGCGACCAAGTCGGCACTCGCCGCGAGCTCTCTGTACAAGCAGGGCGGCCCGCTCCAGCTCTTCGCCGACCAGCTCGCCAAGCCCTGCGGCGACAGCGACATCACCAAGTCCTGTGTCGCCGTCACCCGCCCGGTGACCGCCGGATACCCCACCATCACCACGAAGTTCGGTGAGGCTCTGAACTCGATCTACGGCGGCGCCGACCCGAAGAGCGCCCTGTCCAAGGCCGCTCGCGCCATCGACCAGGACTTCTCCGACAACGCCGGCTACAAGATCCCGTAGGACCATCGGCCGGGGGCGGGCCCGTTTGTGCCGCGCCCGCCCCCGCCGGGAACAGGACCCATCCGTGACATCCGTCGAACCGGCGCACGCCGCGCCCCACGCTCGGGAGAAGTCCCCACCCGTGACCGCCGTCAAGCCCGCGCGTCCGGCGCGCTCCGTGCGCAAGAACCGCGACTGGTTGCACGGACTGCTCATGTCCACGCCCGCCGTCGCAGGACTCATCGCCTTCGTCGGCATCCCGTTCGGCTATGCCGTCGTCCTCTCCTTCTACAACGTCCGCCTCGGCTCCCCGCTCGCACCGTCCTTCTTCGGCCTGGAGCAGTACCGGCGGCTGTTCACCGACCCCGACCTGTCCGGCCCGTTCCTGCGGGCCCTGCTCAACAACCTGACCTTCGCCGTGGTCGTCGTCCCCGTCCAGACGGCTCTGGCACTCGGGCTGGCGATCCTGCTCAACCGCAAGCTGAAGGCGATCGGTCTGTTCAGGTCCTTCTTCTTCATGCCGGTCGTCTTCCCGATGGCGCTGGTCGCCGTGATCTGGCGGCTCATCCTCGCCCGCAGCGACCAGGGCATGCTCAACTCCGCGCTGCACGCGGTCAGTTTCGGCAACTGGGGCGCCTTCGACTGGCTCGGCGACTCCGCCACCGCGATGGCCTCGATCATCGTGCTGTCCATCTGGCAGGGCGTCGGCTTCCAGATGGTCATCCTCCTCGCCGGCCTCCAGCAGATCCCGGGCGAGCTCTACGAAGCCGCCGAACTCGACCGGGCCTCCCGCTGGCAGCAGTTCCGCCATGTCACCCTGCCCGGCATCCGCGGCACTCTCGTCTTCGTCGCCATGCTCACCTCGGTGCTCTCCTTCCGCGTCTTCGACCAGGTCTACGTCCTCATCCGCGGCGGCGGCCTCAACGAGGACGCCACTCGCACCGTGATGTACCAGGCCGTCACCACCGCCTTCGACCAGAACAACGTCGGCCAGGCATCCGCGATCACCGTCGTCTTCTTCCTGATCGTCGTCGCCCTGACCCTCATCCAGCGCCGCGTCGTCCGGCCCGACAACGAGGACTGACCATGAGCACCAACACGGGCCTCACCCGCACACCCCTGCGCCGCTTCCTCGACTACGCCGTCCTCTCCGTCCTGGCGTTCACCTTCGCGCTGCCCGTCCTCTACCTGTTGATCGGCAGCCTCAAGCCGTCCGACGAAGTACTCAACGGCCTGTCCGGCTTCCTCCCCACCCACCTGTCCTTCGACAACTACACCGCCGTCCTCGACAGCCTCAACTCCGACAGCACCGGCCACTTCTGGCGCTTCATGGGCATCTCAGTGCTGCTCGCGTTCGTCGTCGTCACCGGCGGCCTGTTCGTCAACTCGATGGCGGCGTACGGGTTGTCACGGCTGAAGTGGCGTGGCCGGAACGCGGTCTTCACCCTCGTCCTGCTGCTGATGCTGGTCCCGTTCGAGTCGGTGGCCGTTCCGCTGTTCTACATGTTCAACGACCAGCGCAACACGCTCTACATCCTGGCGCTCCCCTTCATCGCCAACGCCTTCTCGGTCTACCAGTTCCACACGTTCTTCCGCTCGATCCCGCCGAGCATCGAGGAAGCCGCCCGCATCGACGGCGCAGGTCCCTGGCGCACCTTCTTCGCGATCGTCGTCCCGATGTCGAAGCCGGCCTTCGCCTCCGTGGCGATCCTGACCTTCCTCACCCAGTGGGGCTCCTTCCTCTGGCCGGTCCTGATGGTCTCCGACCCCTCGGTACGCCCGCTGCCGCTGGAGATGAGCGTCTTCCAGGCCCAGCTGCCCCAGGACTGGGGTCAGACCCTCGCCTTCGGCGTCCTGCTCGTGCTGCCCGTACTGATCGTCTTCGCCTTCTTCCAACGCTGGTTCGTCCAAGGTGTCGCCAGCTCCGCCGTCAAGGGCTGAGGATCCGTTCCGGCGGAAAGGCAGTTGCCACCGTGGGCGGCTGAGCTGTAGCCCGACACCTCGCTCAGCTTCGTAGTTCAGAGCGCGGTCGCCGTGTGCCCCGGACTTTGGCCCCTCACCCTCTCCTTCTCCGCCCCCATGCTGTCCCGTTCGGCGGGACGATCATCCGCCGGACCGATCAGCCGAGGACGAGCGGGAGTTTCGCGGCCAAGTCACCCAGTTCGGCCTTCTCCGCCTCGGCCGGGGCGCGCCGTCCGGTGCCGATCAGCAGCGCGTCCCTGTCGGTGAACGACGAGGGAAACTCCGCACCGGCGATCTTCTCCAGCAGTTCGCGCGACCGGGCTAGCCCCTCAGCGGGCGGTTCCGCCGCGTCCGGGAGGTGCGCGATCAGGTCCAGGTGGTGCAGCGTCCATTCCAGGACGTACGCCAAGAGGTGGTCGCCCGCGGTGAGCACCTCGTCGCGGGTGCCGACCCGGACCGCGGGATCCGCGAGTTCGGCGGCGCGACCGGCGGCCGAACCGACGTCGTCGAGGTGGAACTTGAGCAGCCACGGCTCTTCGTACGCGGACGCCAGGCGGACGATCAGCGCGTCGAGCGGGTCGTCGGCGGCCGGGACTTCAAGGATGTCCCAGTAGGTCACCGCGTCCCGGGTCGGTTCCGTTTCGGCGGGGGTGACGAGGGTGATCAAGACGTCCTGAGCGTCGATGATCAGGTGGCACACCAAGTCCCGTACGAGCCAGCCGGTGCAGCCGGACGGCCGCGCGAAGTCCTCGTCCGCGAGTTCGGCGACCGCTGTGCGCAACGCTGTCCAGGAGAGTGAGAAGAGATCCACGGCGGCAAGCTAGCAGCGCCCTGCTCCCGCTGCGATCGAAACCATCGCGGTCGTCGCTCACGTCGTCGACCGCACCGTCACCCGGCTAGGCACCCTCGGCTCCGGGGTACGGGGAATTCCGCCGCCCCGCGCCGAGCCCTGCCTCGTGGAGTGGGCTGACCTCGAACGAGTCGGCCTGCTGGGGTTCACGCGGCCGGCAGAGGTGCCGGCTCAGCGGGGGTCGTTCCACCAGACGAAGACCTCGGTACTCGGCAGACGTTCGGAGAACCGGCCCGACGCGGAGACGTCGCGCAGCAGCCGCCGCAGGTCTGCCTCGAATGCGTCGCGGCGCGGGCCGAACAGGTGCGGAGCCGAGAACGACATCGAGAACACTCCCGCGACGGCGTCGTCAGCCGTGCGTTCAAGCGGCTGTCCGCCGGCAACGACCTGGCGCTGCGGACCGGAGAAGCCCACCCGCGCGAGCACCGCGGCCTCACCGCCGGGTGTTCCCTGCGGCAGCACGCCCCGGCCGGCTCGTCGGACCGGTCCGAGGTAGTGCCTGACCAGCTCCTCGATCGCCGCACGGGGCACTGCCGGATAGGGCAGATCGTCGACGGTTCGGGTCTCCGTCTTCAAGTCCGAGATGTGCACCAGCGCCCCGCCGGGCTGGAGCATGTCCCTGGTGGTTGCCGCCACCAGGTCGCGATCCATCCAGTGGAAGGACTGTCCGAAGGTCGCGACGGTGAACGTGCCAAGATCTGCGGGCAGTTCCTCGGCCCGGCCCTGGACCCACTGCGCCTTCCCGGTGACAGCGCGCTCGGCGGCCCCACGCCGGGCTTCGGCGATCATCTCGCCGTCCGGGTCCACTCCGACGATCTCACTGAACAAGTGCGCCAGGCTCAGGGCAAGGATGCCGGGTCCGCATCCCACGTCGATGAGGCGTCCTCGCCCGTCGAGCTTCAGAACATCTGCGAGCGCGTCCGCCAACCCGGGGGCGTATGGGAGCCTCCCGCGCCGGTAGTAGGCGGCCGTGCCCGAGAACAACGTGTCGTCCCACTCCCAGTCGGTGGCCACGTCACCCGCCCCTCCTCACAGAGATCATGTGCCGATCCGGCGGCCCGATGATTCCACGGCTTGACCGGGGTTGAAGCACTCGGTCGCTCAGCCACAGCCCGTAGAGTCGCTCAGCCACAGCCCGAAAGGGGGCGCGTCAACAGGCCCTTGCCGCAGATGCGAACGCTTGATCGAACGCCGTGCGGGTCGCCCCACCCGCCGTGCGGTCCAGGATCCCGAACACCACGTACTCGAAGTACCCCTCGAAACGGCCCTTGACCAGCAGGTTCTTGAACGCCTCGGCAACCTGCGCGGGGTCGTTCCGAAAGACCCCGCAACCCCACGCGCCGAGCACCAGCCGCCGGTAGCCATGGGCAGCGGCGGTCTCCAGGACCCGCTCCGCGCGACCCGCGAGGACCCGAGGCAGTTCGGGCGCGCGCTCCGGGGCTGTGCGCAGGACCACGCCCGCGTTGGGTGCCGCGGCGGTCAGGAATCCGGCCGTGTACGGCTCGTCGAGGAGTCGGCCGCGGTCGTCGCGGAAGACGGGCACGGCGGGTGAGTGGATGACCCGGTCCGTGTAGAACGGGTCGCGGTGGGCTCGGTGGTGGTCGTAGAAGTCCCGGGCCCGCAGGAGGCACGTGTGGAGCGCGGAGGCCCGGCACAGGGCCTCTTCCTGGGCCTGCGCGCCATTCAGATAGCCACCGCCCGGATTGCGTGCCGAGGAGAAGTTCAGGACGGCGAAGGGGCCGCTGTCCAAGGCGAGCCTTCGAGCGGCCTCCAGACTGCTCTCGCCGGTCACCTCGAACACAGTGTCGACTGGAGTGACCGACGGTGTCCCCACCGGCTCCGGTCCATGCATCCGCGTTCCGGCCCGGGCGGCCTCGACCGCCGCGGCGATCGGCACCTCACGCCCGTCGGACGCGCGGTACGCCCCCGCCGTGACGATTTCCTCCGTCTGCTGCGCGATCGCGCGCAGGCGCGCGCTCATGGCGCGACCCCCGTACACGCCATGAGCGCGCCCCGTGCGATCTCCCCCGCCGTGCTCATGAACGCATCGTGAGCGATGCTGGTCGTGCGGCGCAACAGAGTTTCGCGGCTCCGCAAACAGTGTTTCCCGGTCCCGGCAGCGACGATCTGCACTCTTGTGCGAACCGCCGTGAGGGTCTTGGGTGGGACGAGCAATTGCCGGTTCGGCCCACAAGTCGCCGGGCCGGCGACATGGTGGAATCTCAGGAGGATCCCGACATGTCCGATTCGGTGAGTGACTGTACGGAGCGCCGCTCCGCCGTCACCGAGGCCGAGGTGGAGGCGCTGGTCCGTGGCATTTGCTTCAAGACCGGTCCACCCCGCTACCTCGGTGTCGAAGTGGAATGGCTCGTCCACGAGCTGCGGCTGCCGCAGTTCCCGGTACCACCCCAACGACTCGAAGCGGCATATGCCGCACTGCGGGCCCTGCCTCTGCGTTCGGCGCTCACCGTCGAACCCGGCGGCCAGCTGGAGCTCAGTTCCGCTCCGGCCGCCTCCCTGATGGAGTGCATCGGGTCCGTCTCGGCCGACCTCGACGCCGTACGCGCGACGCTGCGCGAGGCGGGTCTCGGCCTCAGTGGTTACGGCCACGATCCCTGGAACCCCCCGAGCCGGTTCCTCCATGAGCCGCGCTACGACGCCATGGAGCGGTGCCTCGACCGCGCGGGACCCGAAGGCCGCGCCATGATGTGCAGCTCGGCCTCCGTCCAGGTGTGCCTGGACGCCGGGTACGAGGAGCCGGGACCGCTCGGGCACGGGCGCCGCTGGTGGCTGGCGCACCAGCTGGGCGCGGTCCTGGTGGCCGCGTTCGCGCACTCTCCCCTCGCCCACGGGCGGCACACCGGCTGGCGCTCCACGCGGCAGTCGCTGTGGGCGGCGATGGACCCCGGGCGGTCCAGCGCGCCTCCCTTGGGCGGCGAGCCGCGCGCCGCCTGGGCCCGTCGCGTACTGGACGCGCCGGTGATGTGCGTACGGGCGCCGGACGGCCCCTGGCGCGTACCGGAGGGCATGACGTTCCGGGAGTGGACCCGGTCCGACGCGCCACCGGACCGGGCGGACCTCGACTATCACCTGACGACCCTGTTCCCGCCGGTGCGTCCGCGCGGCCATCTCGAACTCCGCATGATCGACGCGCAGCCGGGCGATGACGGGTGGATCGTTCCGCTCGCCGTCACTGCGGCTCTCTTCGACGACGCGGAGGCCGCCGAGACCGCCTACCGGACCGTCAAGCCCCTCGCCGAGCGGGCGGACTCGCAGCCGGCCCCGTGCAACCCGCTGTGGCAGGACGCCGCGCGAAACGGCCTGGCCGACCCGGAGCTGCGCGAAGCCGCCGTCACCCTTTTCGCGGCGGCGGCCGAGGCTCTGCCCCGGCTCGGTGCCACCACCGAAGTCCTGGACGCCGTGGCGGAGTTCACCGACCGCTATGTGGGCCGGGGCCGCTGCCCCGCCGACGATCTGCTCGGCCAACTGCACGGTCAACCCCTCGGCCAATCCCACGGTCGATCTCACGGCCGGTCGCACGGTCAGTTCCACGGGAAGGACATCCGCACATGACCGCCCCCGAAACCCTCCCCGCATCACTCACGGACCCGGAGTCGCTCAGGGATCGCGCGCTGGAGGCGCTCACGACGGCCCGCGACCGCACCGCGCTTCTCACGTCCTGTGTGGAAGAGCCCGAACTGACCGCACAGCACTCGCCGCTGATGTCCCCGCTGGTGTGGGACCTCGCGCACATCGGCAACCAGGAGGAGCTGTGGCTGCTGCGCGCGGTCGCGGGGCGTGAGGCGATGCGTCCCGAGATCGACGGGCTGTACGACGCGTTCGAACATTCGCGCGCCGAGCGGCCCTCGCTGCCGCTGCTGCCGCCCACCGAGGCCCGCCGGTATGCGGCCGAGGTGCGCGACCGGGCGCTGGACGTCCTGGAGAGCACCGCGTTCCAGGGCACGCGGCTGACCGAGGCGGGCTTCGCCTTCGGGATGATCGCGCAGCACGAGCAGCAGCACGACGAGACGATGTTGATCACGCATCAGCTCCGCAAGGGACCGGCCGCCCTGACGGCACCGGATCCCGCGCCGGCGCCGCTGTTCACCGGTCCCGCCGAAGTCCTGGTGCCCGGCGGCCCGTTCGTGATGGGCACGTCCACCGAGCCGTGGGCGCTGGACAACGAGCGGCCCGCGCATCGGCGTATGGTCCCGTCGTTCTTCATCGACACCACGCCGGTCACGAACGCCGCGTACCAGGCCTTCATCGAGGAGGGCGGCTACGGCGACCGGCGCTGGTGGACCGCGGAGGGCTGGGACCACATCCGCGCCCACGACATCGAGGCGCCGCTGTTCTGGCGCCGTGAGGGCGGGCAGTGGCTGCGGCGCCGCTTCGGTGTCACCGAGGTCGTCCCACCCGACGAGCCGGTGCTCCACGTGTGCTGGTACGAGGCGGACGCGTACGCGCGCTGGGCGGGGCGGCGGCTGCCCACCGAGGCCGAGTGGGAGAAGGCGGCCCGCCACGACCCGGCGTCCGACCGTTCCACCCGCTATCCCTGGGGGGACGCCGACCCCACCCCCGAGCACGCCAACCTCGGCCAGCGCCATCTGCGTCCTGCCCCGGCCGGCAGTTATCCGGCGGGCGCCTCGCCTTTGGGCGTACGCCAGTTGATCGGCGACGTGTGGGAGTGGACGTCGAGCGATCTGGAGCCCTATCCGGGCTTCGTGGCCTTCCCCTACCGGGAGTACTCGGAGGTCTTCTTCGGGCCGGAGTACAAGGTGTTGCGCGGCGGTTCGTTCGCGGTGGACCCGGTGGCCTGCCGCGGCACGTTCCGCAACTGGGACTACCCGATCCGGCGGCAGATCTTCTCCGGCTTCCGTACGGCGCGGGACGCCGGGACCGGGAGTTCCTGATGTGCCGTCATCTGGCGTTCCTGGGACCCGAGGAGCCGCTCGGCGCGCTCCTCGTGGAACCACCGCACAGCCTGTACCGGCAGTCGTGGGCACCACGGCGACAGCGCTACGGGACGGTCAACGCCGATGGTTTCGGGGTCGGTTGGTACGCCGAGGGCGACCCGGAGCCCGCCCGGTACCGCCGTACCGGCCCCATCTGGGGTGATCAGTCCTTCGCCGACCTGGCGCGTGTCGTCAAGGCATCCGCCCTGCTCGCGGCGGTGCGGGACGCGACCGTGGCGGGCGCGGACGGGGAAGCCGCGGCGGCGCCGTTCGCCGCGGGCCCCTGGCTGTTCAGCCACAACGGCGCCGTGCTCGGGTGGCCCGGCTCCCTCGCCCCGCTCGCCCCGACCCTGCCGGCGGTGGAGCTGCTGTCACTGGAGGCCCGCTGCGACTCGGCGCTCGTATGGGCGCTGGTCCTGCACCGGCTGCGCGCCGGCGACGACGAGAGCCAGGCACTGGCCGACACGGTCCTGGAGGTCGCCGAGGCGGCCCCCGGATCCCGGCTCAACCTGCTGCTCACCAACGGCGACACGATCACCGCGACCGCCTGGGGCGACACCCTCTGGTATCTCACCCAACCCGGACGCCGCACCGTCGTGGCCTCCGAGCCCTACGACGACGATCCGAACTGGCAGGAGGTCCCCGACCGCACACTCCTCACGGCGAGCCGCACCGAGGTGCTGCTCACCCCGCTCAAGGACATGACCGACGACATGGCATCCGCACCATCGAAGGAGCCCCGTACGTGAGTCCGTTCCTTCTCACCCGCACCCTGCCCGAGGACGCCACGGAGGCCGCGCTGCGCGCGGACGTCCTGCACGGCCTCACCCGCACGCCGAAGACGCTTCCGCCGAAGTGGTTCTACGACGCCTACGGCAGCGAACTCTTCGAGAAAATCACCGAACTGCCCGAGTACTACCCCACGCGCGCCGAGCGCGAGATCCTGATCACCCGCGCCGACGAGATCGCCCGGGCGACCGGCGCGCGCACCCTCGTCGAGCTGGGTTCGGGCTCGTCGGAGAAGACTCGGTATCTGCTCACAGCACTGGCCGAGCTGCACACGTACGTACCCGTCGACGTCAGCGAGAGCGCCCTCACACAGGCCGGGCAGGCGCTGATCGCCGAGCATCCGGACCTCAGTGTGCACGCGCTGATCGCCGACTTCACCGGTGGTCTCACGCTTCCCGGCACGCCCGGGCCGCGGCTCGTGGCCTTCCTCGGCGGCACGATCGGCAATCTGCTGCCCGCCGAGCGCGCCACGTTCCTGGCATCTGTACGGGCCCTGCTGTCACCGGGCGACGCGCTGCTGCTGGGCACGGACCTCGTCAAGGACGAGTCGGTCCTCGTCGCCGCCTACGACGACGCGGCCGGGGTGACCGCCGCGTTCAACAAGAACGTGCTGACCGTCGTCAACCGCGAGCTCGGCGCCGACTTCGACCCCGACGCGTTCGACCATGTCGCCCTCTGGGACGCCGAGCAGCAGTGGATCGAGATGCGCCTGCGGTCGCAGGCCGCGCAGACCGTGAAGATCCCCGCCCTCGACCTCGTCGTCGAATTCGCTGACGGCGAGGAACTGCGCACCGAGATCTCGGCGAAGTTCCGCAAGGAGGGCGTGAGCGGTGAACTGGCCGACGCGGGCTTCGAGTTGACCCATTGGTGGACGGACGAGGAGGGCCGCTTCGCGCTGTCGCTGAGCACGGCCGGGTAATCCGGGTGACCCGGCAACTGTGACTGCGGACGACAGTGGTCACATACTGAGGCCCCTGTCACCGTGATCATCTCTGTGTGTCGGAGACCGCCCGGGTGCTGAACCTGGTCGGCATCGGGCGCCGCAAGCGGATACCGCCGGCGCCCGATGCCGGCGACCGGCATCGGCATGTGGCCGAGCCGCAGTTGGGTCACGTCTCCGCCGAGTCGAGAGGCGCCGGTACGACGTGCTCGGCGAGCACGCTGCGGAACAGGCCGGCGAACAGCATCGACTGTCCGTGCCCCGACCAGGGCGAGCGGCCCCGACGCCAAGTACCCCTCCTGGATCGTCAACCCCTGGGACGGCGTCTACATGGACGTCCCGGACTACCAGTGGGGCGTGGCCGTCGAGATCTGGAAGGAGATCGACGCGCTGGCCCGGGAGAACGACGTTCGGGTCGCCATCGAGATGCACCCCCACAACCTCGTCTTCTCCCCGGTCACCCTCAAGCGGCTGGTCGACGAGGCCGGCACGACCGACATCGGCGCCGAGATGGACCCCTCCCACCTGATGTGGCAGGGCATGGACAAAGTCGCCTCCATCAAGTGGCTGGGCCCGTTGGTCTTCCACGCCGCCGCCAAGAACGCGACGCTCTGCCCCGGCGCCGACATCCGTGGTGCTCCGGACACGTCGTTCGCCCGCGTGCCCGCCGAGGCACCCGGCAAGGTGCCCACCGGCTACGGCTTCTGGTGCAACGCCTGGCCGGAGAACCCGGCCTGGAAGTTCGTCGCCGTCGGCCTCGGAAACGACGTCCCCTTCTGGACCGAGTTCCTGCGCGCCCTCGCCGAGATCAACCCCGACATGGCCGTCAACATCGAGCACGAGGACGCCGCCTACTCCCAGACCGAAGACCTCGCCCTGGCCGCCAAGAACCTGCACAGCGCCGCGGCAGCCCTCTGACCACCCGCAGAACTGGCCCCGTTCCCGCCGACCGGGGGCCCACGTCTCTATCGGCGTGGGCCGACACACCGCCGCAGGTGCGCGGTGTGCCGCTTCGCGAGGAGGCTGTCCGTCCGCAGCGGACGACAAAGGGAGAAGGAAAGGAGGTCACCCACTCCTTTCCAACCTCAACGTATAGCGCACCGGGGGGCTTGCGGCAACGCCCGGGTCATACCGCAGAATCGCCGACCGACGCCAGAATCTGCGGAAACGGGAGTCGCGAAATGCGTGTGTTCTTGTCGACCTATGGGTCGCGCGGGGACGTCGAACCGCTCGTGGGACTCGCGATGCAGTTGCGGGCACTCGGCGCGGAGGTGCGGATGTGCGCGCCGCCGGACAAGGAGTTCGCCGAGCTGCTGGCCGGTGTCGGCGTGCCGCTGGTGCCGGTCGGCCCGCCGATGGGCACGATGGTGGCACCGTCGTCGGCGGCGGATGCCTCCCGGCGCGTGTCCGAGCTGGCCGCGCAGTTCGACCCCGTCGCCGCGGCAGCCGAGGGATGTGACGTCCTCTTGGCAACCGGATTGGCGCATTTCGCCTCGCGGTCGGCGGCCGAGAAGCTGGGCATCCCTTACGTGTACGCGACCTTCTGCCCGTTCCTGCTGCCGTCGCCGCACCACGCGCCGCCGACGATGCTGCTGCCGGGCCAGTCGGTGCCACCGGAGGTGACCGACAACGGGGTGCTGTGGGACCTGAACGCCCAGAGCTTCAACGCGCTGCACGGCGAGGCGCTCAACACCCACCGGGCGTCGATCGGTCTGCCTCCGGTGGACGACGTCCGCAACTTCATCTTCACCGACCACCCGTGGCTGGCCACGGACCCGGCCCTGGGCCCGTGGCAGGAGACCTCGGACCTCGACGTCGTGCACACAGGTGCGTGGATCCTGCCGGACGAACGCCCGCTCCCGGACGAGCTGGTGGCATTCCTGGACGCCGGTGCACCACCGGTGTACGTCGGCTTCGGCAGCATGCGCCGCGTCTCGGAGGACATCGCCAGGGTGGCCATCGAGGCGATCCGCGCGCAGGGCCGCCGCGCACTCGTCGGGCGCGGCTGGGCGGACCTGGCCCTGATCGACGACCGGGACGACTGCTTCGTCGTCGGCGAGGTCAACCAGCAGGCACTTTTCGGCCGGGTGGCCGCCGTCGTGCACCACGGCGGCGCGGGCACGACGACGACGGCTGCCCGGGCCGGCGCGCCCCAGGTGGTGGTACCCCAGGCGGCGGACCAACCGTACTGGGCCGGCCGGGCGGCCGCGTTGGGCATCGGCGCGGCACACGACGGTCCGACGCCGACCACCGAGTCCCTGTCGGCCGCGCTCAGGACGGCCCTGACCCCCGACACCCGCGCACGAGCGGCCGCCGTGGCCGGCACGATCCGCACCGACGGGGCGACGGTGGCCGCGAAGCTGCTGCTCGACGCGGTCAGCGGTTCATGAACCGTGAGGTCGTCCGGATCACGCCGACGTGGGTCCGCGCCTGGGGACTCGACCCCGACGTGCAAGGCCGGCAGGTCCGTTCGACCGCGGCGAAGGCGTCGGGGAACCACGGTTCTGCCACGCCTTCGCCCGGCAGGGCGCGCACCTAGCCACAGTGTGAGGTGCTGAAGGTCCCGGGTCTCGGATTGCTCCTCGGCCCGGTTGTCACATGCGCGGGTCCGGCGGTGTCTTCATGCCGAACGGTCAAACAGGCACACGTACAAGGAGGACACCATGACGCTACGCGTCCCGAAGGCCGAGCTCCCCGCCGAGCTCCGCGAAAACATGATCAAGGTGCTCGGTGCCGTGCCCGAGCCCGTCGAGGTGCTGTGGAACAACCCCGAGCTCGCCGAGGCCAACCAGGAGTTCTCCGCCAAGATGGGCGCGTTGGACGCGGCCGACGCGAGCCTCAAGACGTTCGCGCACATGGCCGTCGCGGCACAGGTGGGTTGCAGTTGGTGCCTCGACATCAACTACTTCCACGCGCTGAACCAGAACCTGGACCTGGCCAAGGCGAGCCAGGTGCCGCGCTGGCGGCAGGCGGAGGTGTTCACGCCGCTGGAGCGCGACGTTCTCGAGTACGCCGAGGCCATGACGAACACGCCGCCGACCGTCACCGACGAGCTGTCGAAGCGTCTGCTCGACCGGCTCGGCCCGGCGGCGCTGGTCGAACTCACCGTGTTCATCGGCTTCGCCAACTTGGCGACCAGGTGCAATACGGCGCACGGGATCACGTCGCAGGGCTACTCCGATGCCTGCGAGATTCCGCTGGCCGGGCGTGCTGAGACCTCCGGCGTGGCGTCGACGGCATGACTCAGGACCCGTTCGTCGCCCATCGCAGCCTGCTGTTCACGGTCGCCTACGAGATGCTCGGCTCGGCGGCCGACGCGGAGGACGTGCTGCAGGAGTCCTGGCTGCGATGGGCCGACGTCGACCGCTCGCAGGTACAGGACCCGCGGGCCTACCTCGTCCGAACCGTCACACGGCAGGCGCTCAACCGTCTGCGGACGATGTCGCGCAGCCGCGAGGACTACGTCGGCCAGTGGCTGCCGGAGCCGCTGCTGACCAGCCCCGACGTCGCCGAGGACGTCGAGCTCGCGGAGAGCGTCTCGATCGCGATGCTGACCGTGCTGGAGACGCTCGGGCCGACGGAGCGGGCGGTATTCGTGCTCCGCGAGGTCTTCGAAATGCCGTACGGCGAGATCGCCGAGGCGACGGGCAAGTCCGCGGCTGCGGTGCGGCAGATCGCGCGGCGGGCCCGCGAGCACGTGGCGGCCCGACGGCCGCGGGTGCCGGTGAGCCGGTCGGAGCAGCAGGCCGTGGTGGAGCGGTTCCTTGCCGCGCTGCGCACCGGCCAGTTGCAGGAACTGCTGGACGTCATGGCACCGGACGTGGTCCTGATCGCCGACGGCGGCGGGCTTGCGGCCGCCGCTCCGGCTCCGGTCCACGGGGCCGAACTCGTGGCGAATCTGCTCGCTCGCCCGGACCGGGTGGTGTCGGCCGTGTGGCTCAACGGTGCACCTGCGGGCCGGATCGAGATGGACGGCCGACTGGCCGCGGTGAGCCTCGTGGTGGAGAACGGGAAAGTCACCCGGATCCACGCGATGGCGAACCCGCGGAAACTGACGCGGCTGGATGAACCGGCCGAACTCGCCAGGTAGGCCCGATGCTGCTCTGACGTCGTGTGTGTTGCGGGGGGGTGGTACCGCCCCGAACACACACCTCCCCCCCGGGGGGTACCCCCCGTGGACAGGCAGT
>NZ_JBITGS010000043.1:57557-73284 GCF_044457265.1 Streptomyces sp. NPDC050564
GCGCGCGCTGGGGTGGGGCGCGGGTCTGCCTCGGCGGGGCGGGGGGGGGGGGGGGTTGGGGGGGGGGGGGGGGGCGGCCCCCCCCGCCCCCCCCCCCCCCCCCCCCCCCCCCCCCCCCCCGCACCGGGGGTGACCCCCGTTCTCCAGGCAGAGGGCACCGGTGTCCGAAGCGGTCGTGCGGGCCCGCTCGCTCACATGGCGCTGTTGCGGAGTGTGCGGGGGGCGTAACCCCGGGCGCTCCCGAGGTGTGACGAACCGGAAATTCGATCTTCCTACGGTGCTGAGCCATGGGGCCGCCCGTCACTGGCGGGACGAGCCCGGCTCGGGACGGTACGCGCGGCGCGGGGTGGAGTTTCGGTGGCATCTGGCTCGAAGGACGGCAGCGTCCGCACGGTCTGTTCGTACTGCGGGGTCGGCTGCGGGATCGTGCTCGACATTGCGCGGAACCCCGCCGACGGCCGCCGCCGCGTGGCAAAGGCATCGGGCGACAAGGCGCACCCCACCAACTTCGGCCGCCTGTGCACCAAGGGGGCGACGAGCGCGGACATGATGGCCGCGCCCGGGCGTATGGCGAAGGCACTGGTGCGCAGCGAGCGAGACGCCCAGCCGGCCGAGACCGATGTGGACAAGGCCATCACTGCGGTCGCCGGCCGCCTGCGCAGGATCCTGGACGAGCACGGACCCGACGCACTGTCCTTCTACGTGTCCGGGCAGATGTCCCTGGAGGCGCAGTACCTGGCGAACAAGCTGGCCAAGGGCTTCGTGCGCACCAACCAGATCGAGTCGAACTCCCGGCTGTGCATGGCTTCCGCGGGCTCCGGCTACAAGCTGTCGCTGGGCGCGGACGGCCCGCCCGGCTCCTACCAGGACTTCGACCATGCGGACGCGTTCTTCGTCATAGGCGCCAACATGGCCGACTGCCACCCGATCCTCTTCCTGCGCATGATGGACCGGGTCAAGGCAGGAGCGAAGCTGATCGTCGTCGACCCGCGCCGCAACGCCACCGCCGACAAGGCCGACCTCTTCCTGCAGATCAGGCCCGGCACCGACCTGGCCCTGCTGAACGGCCTGCTGCACCTGCTGGTCGCGAACGGCCACACCGACGAGGAGTTCATCGCCGAGTTCACCGAGGGCTGGGAGGAGATGCCCGCCTTCCTCGCCGACTACCCGCCCGAGAAGGTCGCGGAGATCACCGGCATCCCCGAAAACGACATCCGCCGGGCCGCCCAGTGGATCGGCGAGGCCGGTGAGTGGATGAGCTGCTGGACCATGGGCCTGAACCAGTCCACCCACGGCACCTGGAACACCAACGCCCTGGTCAACCTGCACCTCGCCACCGGCGCCATCTGCCGCCCGGGATCCGGCCCCTTCTCGCTGACCGGCCAGCCCAATGCCATGGGCGGCCGCGAGATGGGCTACATGGGCCCCGGTCTTCCCGGCCAGCGTTCCGTGCTGGTCGACGCCGAGCGCGCCTTCATCGAGAACCTGTGGAGTATTCCCGAGGGCTCCCTGCGGACCGAGGTCGGGCGCGGGACGGTCGAGATGTTCGAGCAGATGGCGGCCGGTGACATCAAGGCGTGCTGGATCATCTGCACCAACCCGGTCGCCTCGGTCGCCAACCGCAAGACCGTCATCGCCGGTCTGGAAGCCACCGAACTCGTCATCACGCAGGACGTCTTCGCCGAGACCGAGACCAATGCTTATGCCGATGTCGTGCTGCCCGCGACGCTGTGGGCGGAGTCCGACGGCATCGTGATCAACTCCGAGCGGAACCTCACGCTCGTTCCGGGCGTCGTCGACCCGCCCGGACAAGCGCTGCCCGACTGGCAGCTGATCGCCCGTGTGGCCTGCGAGATGGGCTTCGCCGAAGCATTCTCCTACACCTGTGCCGAAGAGGTGTTCGAGGAGCTCAAGCAGGCGTGGAACCCCAAGACCGGCTGGGACCTGCGCGGCGTGACGTATGAGCGGCTGCGCACCACACCGGTCCAGTGGCCGGCGCCGGCCGCCGACGGTCCGGACCGCAACCCGATCCGCTACGTCAACGACGGTGTCAGCCAGGCTCTCCTGGAACGCGAGGACGGTACCTGCCCCCGCCTGGCCTTCCCGACCGCGAGCGGACGCGCGCGGTTCTTCGCCCGCCCGCACCTGCCACCGGCCGAACTCCCCGACGACGACTACCCGTTCGTCCTCAACACCGGCCGGCTGCAGCACCAGTGGCACACGATGACCAAGACCGGAAAGGTCGCCAAGCTCGTCAAACTCAACCCCGGCCCGTTCGTGGAGGTCCATCCCGAAGACGCCGACGCGCTCGGGATCGCGGAGGGCGACCACCTGGAGGTCGCCTCCCGCCGCGGGCGCGCCGTACTGCCCGCGGTGGTCACCGACCGGGTCCGGCCGGGCACCTGCTTCGCCCCTTTCCACTGGAACGACCTGTTCGGCGAGTACCTCAGCATCAACGCCGTCACGAGCGACGCCGTCGACCCGGTCTCCTTCCAGCCCGAGTTCAAGGTCTGCGCCGTCGCCCTCGCCAAGACGGCGGCCCCCGTACCGGCGGCACGCCCGAGCCTCCACCCCGAGGCCGCAGCGGACGCCACCGCACACCAGCACCAGCACCACGGAGCGCCGGTGGCCCCTGCCCCGGTCCCGGCCGCCGCAGCGGCAGCCCCGCCGGACTCCCCCATCCACGCGCTCGCCAGGCTGTTCGACATCACCGACCTCGCTCCCGCGGCACTGGCCGAGCCGGAGCGCCAGTACCTCTCCGGCTATCTCTCGGGTCTCGCCCTCACCCCGCCCGACGGGCGCGTCCCCGTCCTGCCGCCGGGCGCACCCTTCGATCCGGGCCACGCCTTGTGGGTCGACGGCGTCCTCGCCGGCATGTTCTCCCGCACCGCCGCACCCGCCCTCGTGCCCGCGCAGAAGGGCTCCCCGGCAGCCGACACGGCCGTACCGACCCGCCGCCTGGTCATTCTGTGGGCCTCACAGACCGGCACCGCCGAGGAGTTCGCCGCAGGCGCCGCCACCCACCTCACCCGGGCAGGCCGCACCCCCGAACTGCTGCCCATGGCCGACGCTTCCCCGGCACACCTCGGCACCGGCACCGATGTACTCCTCGTCACCAGCACCTTCGGCGACGGCGACGCCCCCGACAACGGCGCCGACTTCTGGCAGACGCTGTCCGACCCGGAAACCGGACGGCTGGAGGGAATCCGCTACGCGGTCCTCGCGTTCGGCGACTCCCACTACGACGACTTCTGCGGCCACGGTCGCCGACTCGACGAACGGCTCGAAGCCCTCGGGGCCACCCGGCTCGTCCCCCGCGTCGACTGCGAGCCCGACTACGAAGAGGCCGCCGAGGAGTGGCTCGGCCAGGTCGTCACCGCCCTGGCCACACCCGACGACCGGCAACCCGGGGCCGGGGGCGCAGCGGGGACGACCGCCCCCACTCCCACCGCACCCGCCGTCACCACCACCGTCGCGGCCACACCGGCCGTCGCCTCACCCACGCCGGCTCCGGCGCCGCCCGGCTACACCAAGGCATCGCCGTTCGCCACGCTGCTCATCGGCAACAGACTGCTGAGCCTGCCCGGCTCCCAGAAGGAGGTCCGGCAGTTCGCCTTCGACACCCGCGACGGCGAACTCGACTACGACGCCGGGGACGCCCTCGGCGTATGGCCGGCCAACGGCGCAGGTCTCGTCGCCGAATGGCTCGCCCTCACCGGACTCGATCCCGAAGAGCCCGTCGACCTCGGCGACGGCGCACCCATCCTCCTCGAAGAAGCCCTGCGCACCCGCCTGGACATCGCCCGCATCAGCACCGACCTGCTCAAGTTCATGGCGGACCGCACCGGAAGCCACGAGCTGAAGCGACTGTTGCGGCCGGACAACAAGGACGCGCTCGCGAAGTGGAGCTGGGGCCGCCAGGCCGCCGACGTCGTCGCCACGTTTCCCGTGCGCGCTTCAGCAGCGGAGTGGACGGGGACTCTCAAGCGTCTCCAGCCCCGTCTGTACTCCATCTCCTCCAGCCCGCTGGCGCACTCGAGCGAGGTCCGCCTCACGGTCTCCGTCGTCCGCTACACCAACGACCTCGGCCGGGACCGCAAAGGCGTGTGCTCCACCTACCTCGCCGACTGCGCGGACGACGGACCCGTGCAGGTCTTCGTGCAGCGCTCCCCTGACTTCCGCCCGCCCGCCGACCCCGCCACCCCCATGATCATGGTCGGCCCCGGAACCGGCGTGGCGCCCTTCCTCGGCTTCCTCGAAGACCGCCAGGCCCGCGGCCACACCGGCCGCAACTGGCTCTTCTTCGGCGAACAGCGTCAGGCCACCGACTTCTACCACCGCCAGGACCTGGAGACGTACCAGGCGTCCGGCCACCTCGACCGCCTCGACGTCGCCTTCTCCCGCGACCAGCGCAACAAGATCTATGTGCAGGACCGTATGCGCGAACACGGCGCCCGCCTGTGGCAGTGGCTCCAGGACGGCGCCCACTTCTATGTCTGCGGCGACGCGACGCGCATGGCCAAAGACGTCGACCAGGCGCTCAAGGACGTCGCCACGACTTACGGCGGCATGGACTCCGACGAAGCCACCACCTACGTCAGGCGCTTGTCCGCGGACAAGCGCTACGTCCGCGACGTCTACTGACACCCGTCATTCGCCCTCCTCCGCCAGTGCCCGCGTGATGCGGTCGGAGGCTCGCCGGGCCTCCGTCGCCGGGTCGGAGCCATTGAGGACCTTCGTCATGTACGCCTTGATCGGGTTGTCCGCCTCGACGGCGGCCCACTGGGGCGAGGAAGGGGTCGCCCGGCCCTGCGCGGCAGCCGCCGCCATGGCCGCGACTCCCTCATCCCCCGCCACCGCGCCGGCGAGGGTGGTCTTGTTGGGCACATAGCTCATCGTCCGGGCCAGCTCGGTCTGCCACTTGGCACCGGCGAGGGCCGCGACGACGGCCGTGGCACCCAGCCGATCGTCCGTGTTCTTGGGCACCACGAGGTCGGAGCCGCCGGTGAAGACCGCGCCGGGCTCGGCGGCCGTCCTGCCGGGCACGGGGAAGAAGCCCAACTTCCCCTTGAGGGCGGGGTTCGCCCGCTCGATGGCCTGAGCGAGCCCGGGCACGGCCACGAGCTGAGCTACTCGCCCCTTGGCGAACACCCCGGCCTGCGGCGGGTGTTCCTCGTCGGCGTTCACGGGTCCCTCGCCGAGTGCCTGCAGCCGCCGGTAGAAGTCCATGCCCCGCAGCGCGGCCGGGGTCTGCAGGGTGCCCTCCCAGGTCCCGGCGGAGGCCTTCTTCGCGAGGTCGCCGCCCTCGTCCCAGATGAATCCGGCGAGCGTGTACCAGTCCTGGCCCGCGAGATAAATCCCTTGATTTCCGGAGGAGTTGAGCTGTTCGGTGTCTGTGAGCCACTGGTCGCGGGTCTTCGGAGGCTGCTTGACACCGGCCCGCGCGAACAGGTCCTTGCGGTAGATGACGACGCGGTTGGCCGCGTACCAGGGGATGCCGAACTGACGGGTGTTGAAGCGGCCGGGCTCGGCGAGGCCCGGCAGCCAGTCGTTCATGCCCCAGTCGCGCATCGACTCGAGAGTCAGGTCGCTCAGTCCGCCACCGTCCACGTACTGAGCGACCTGGGTGTTGCCGACCTCGATGACGTCGGGCGCTCCCTTGTCCTCCCGTTTGAGCGCGGCCTGGACCTTCTCGCCGATCCCGGTCCATTCCTGGATGCGGATGTCGAGCCGCAGGTCGCCGTGTGTCCGCTCGAAGTCCTCGGTGAACCGCTTCAGGAATTCCTTGGACGCGCTGTCCTTCATCAGCCACACCGTCACGGTCCGCCGCTCCGTGCCCCCTTCCGGCAGGGCACCGCAGGCGGTGAGCAGGGAGGCGGCGACACATACGAGGGCGAGGAGGCGATGTCTCACGAAAGGTCCTGTTCTGCCTTGCGGACAGGGGTCAAGGGCCCGACGTGGGGGACGAGCTCAGCGCTCGCACGGGTGTTCTGGATTTTGGTATGGACCAATCAGCCCCGTCAAGGGCTCAGCTTCCGGGCACGGTGTCCTCGAAGGCGGTCCCGGCGCTGCGGTACGCGGTGACCTCGGCGGCCACCTGGGCGGGACTGAGGACTTGGTCCTTGACGAGCAGCACATAGTCGACCTGTTCGTCGTAGGCGCGGGGCGTCGTGCTGGTCTGCCCGGCCAGGTCGATGAGCCATTGGTTGAAGTTGATCGACATGGGGCGCTCCGGCAGGTACGCGGCGTCGTGCGTGCCGAAGAGCTGTCCGTCGATGTAGTACTTGATGCTGCTGCCGTCGATCGTCACGACCAGGTCGTGCCAGCCGCTGTAGCTCTGGCGGCCCTCGGTGTGCTGGTTGACGGCCCGCCACGGGTCAGGGTTGTAGGTCTCCCAGGACGTGGTGTAGAGGATGTTCGACGGCTCGCCCCAGCCGCCGTTGGGCAGATACTCGAAGTCGTACTCGGAGTAGTCGTCGGCCATCGGCGCGGTGAGGTCGTTGATGGTGAAGAACGTCTGGACGAGATGGTCGCCGTCCGGCCCCACCTTGGGCGCGTCGGAGAACTTGACCCGTGCCGCGTACGTCCCGTTCTTGAACTTCATGGCCTTGGTGAGGACTTCGGTCTGTTCCGTCGAGGCGCCGGTGCCCGCGGTCGATGTCTCCAGGTTCATCACCGAGTTGCCGCCGGAGCTCACGAAGGTGACGTTCTCCGGGGCCCAGGTCGCGCCGGGCACGCCGGGGCCACCGGAGTTGGAGCGGACGTTCCAGCCGTGCTCGGAGATCTTCGGATCCGTGTGGCCGGTGTAGTTGAAGTCGTCGAAGAGCGCGGCGCCGCCGGAGGGCGGGTCGGTCGGATCGGGATCCGGGTCGGGGTCGTTGCCCGCCGGAGCGGTCCCCCAGACGAGCGTGTTCGCGCGCGTCGCCGTCACCTTGTCCCAGTTCGCGTACGAGGTCCGCGTGGCGCCGAAGGAGTAGTCGTCGCTCTGGTTGAGGGTCTGCCAGTCGGAGCGGTAGAAGCGCAGCTGCATGTCGCCGGTGTCGGCGCCGGCTGCGAGGCTGCCCGCGCCGGAGGTGAAGCCGATCTCCAGGTAGCGGTCGGCCGTCGCCGTCGGCTGCGAGAGGGTTCCGAAGGTGCCGGTGATGTTCGAGCAGCCCTTCACCGCCCAGGAACACGCGAAGCGATAGGTGGTGCTCGCCGAGTCCGCCTTGAAGTAGTAGCGGACCTTGACCTCACTCAACTGCAGCGATCCGCTGCCGGTGTTGGTGACTTTCAGCCAGGGCTCGCTCTGGTCGGCGCTCGCACCGGTCGCGCTGGTGCGGTACTGCACGCTGAGGCCGTCGGCGGCCGCGGTGGCGGGCAGAGCGGTGAGTCCGGCGAGGGCGAGCCCGGCGGCTGCCGCGACGCCGATGGCCGTACGCATTCTGGTGCCTTGTGGGTTCATCTGATTCCTCCATGGATTCTCCGCCCTTCAGTGCGGAGCAGAAACGGACTCCTGCGGAGCAGGACAGGAAGAGCCGATTCGCCACACGGACGGTTCGGCGTCCAACAACCAGTTATCCGCAGCGAGTTACGCGATGGAGTGCTAGTTTGTGAGCTGTGACCACTCACGTGAAGCGGGCGTTCAAGTACCGCTTCTATCCGACTGATGCGCAGGCGGCCGAGCTGTCGCGCACGTTCGGGTGTGTGCGCAAGGTCTACAACCTGGCGCTGGCCGCTCGTACCGAGGCGTGGGCGCGGCAGGAGCGGGTCAATTACAACGCCACGTCGGCGATGCTGACGGCATGGAAGAAGACCGAGGAGCTGGCCTACCTGTCCGAGGTCTCTTCGGTGCCGCTGCAGCAGTGCCTGCGGCATCTGCAAGGGGCGTTCGTCAGCTTCTGGGAGAAGCGGGGCAAGTATCCCCGCTTTAAGTCCAGGAAGAAGTCCCGCCGCTCGGCCGAGTACACCTCGTCGGCGTTCCGCTACCGCAACGGCACTGTGACGCTGGCGAAGATGAAAGACCCGCTTCACATCGTGTGGTCGAGGCCGCTGCCCGAGGGGTCGGTGCCGACGACGGTGACCGTCTCGCAGGACGCGGCGGGACGCTGGTTCGTCCCGGTGGGGCGCCATCACCACCTCGTGGCCGCGGCGGGCCGCGGCGAGACCGTCGGCCGCGTCCCGCCAGGGCAGCACGGTGAAGGAACGCGGCAGGGTCACCCCGTCCTCGCACCAGCCGAGAGGCCTGCGTCCGCGGCGGACGAGGAACTCTCCGACGCGCCCCATGAACCAGCCGTGGAGCTGCTCGGGCCCCGCGAGCCCCTCCTCCCGTGCTCGCATCCGCGCGCCAGGATGCGCCGCCCATTCGGTGGTGGGGCACTCGTCGCCGCCGACGTGGATGTACGGCGAGGGGAAGGTGTCCATGACCTCGTCGAGGACGGTGCGGCAGAAGTCCAGGGCCTGGTCGTGGACGCCGAGCACCTGCTCGGACACACCCCACTCGGTCCACACCTCGAGCCGGCGATCCGGGTCGTTGCCGAGTTCGGGGTAGGCGGCGAGGGCGGCCCGGACATGGCCGGGCATGTCGATCTCGGGGACGACGGTGACCCCCCGCGCGGCCGCGTGGGCGACGAGACCGCTCAGCTCGGACCGCGTGTAGCTGCCGCCGTGTGGAAGTCCGTCCCCGCGGGTCTGCGCACGCCGGGCGCCGATCTCGGTGAGCTTGGGGTAGGCGGCTACGGGCATGCGCCAGCCCTGGTCGTCGGTGAGGTGCAGATGCAGGGTGTTCAGCTTGTGCAGCGCCAGTAGGTCGATGAATCGCCTTATGTATGAGGCGGGTTGGTAGTGCCGGGCCACGTCGAGCATCGTCCCGCGCCACGCGTGGCGCGGGACGTCGGTGATCCGTACGCAGGGGAGGGTCCAGGCGACACCGCGTACGGGGCCGGCGGCGAGGGCGTCCGGCGGCAGCAGTTGGCACAGGGTCTGGACTCCGCGCAGCAGGCCGGTGGGGTCGGCCGCGTGCAGGAGTACGGCGTCGGGGGTGACGGTCAGCACGTATCCCTCCGGGCCGAGGGCGGTGAGCGTCGTATCGAGGGCGAAGGCGACCTGTCCGTCGGCGGTCGCGGGCAGGGGCAGCCCGGTGGCAGGGGCGAGGAGTTCGCGCAACAGTGCGGCGGCAGCCTCGGCGCCGCGTGCCACCGTGAGGCCGGTGCGCTCGTCGAGCGTGAACTTCCCCGGCAGCACCACGAGTTGGCTGGGCACGGGAAGCAGCGGTACGTCGACTGCGGGCATGACTGAGGTGCCTTTCGCGACCGGATTGACCTTACCAATTGGTCAACTGACCTCTTGCGCGACATGAAGGTGGCATAGACCAATAGGACCGTCAAGGGTCCCTGCAGCAAGGGGATTTGAAGCCCCGCTCGGAGACATGGCTCGTCAACTGGTCAACCAGCCAGCTACCATCGGCTTGACCAGCTGAAGGCGAGCACCGGGGAGCGGGCGACCCATGGACGGCGTACTGAAACGGGAGCGGGTCCGCGACTTTCTGCTCGGACTCGTCGAGGACCGCGGGCCGGGAGCGGCCATTCCCTCCGAGCGCACTCTCTGCGTCCAACTCGGTGTCTCGCGGCCCACGTTGAGGGCGGCGGTCGATGAACTCGTCGCCACAGGGCTGCTGGTGCGCGAACACGGACGGGGTATGTTCGTGGCACCCGCGAAGATCACTCAGGAGATCGTTCCGGACCGGCAGACGGCGAGCGTGCCGCTGGCCACCGGCAGCTGGTCGAGCCGTGTGCTGGAGCTGGCGACCGTCCGCGCGGGCGCCAGGATCGGCCGGAAGCTGCGGATGTCACCGGCCGCCGAGCTGGTCTACATCGCGCGGCTGCGGCTGGTCGACGGTTCCCCCATGGCGATCGAGCATCTGCACATCCCGGCCGCGCTGGTGCCCTCGCTCACCCCGGCCGAGCTGGAGGCCGGGGACCTCTACGCCCATCTGCGGGAACACCACCAGGTCCATGTCCACGAGGCGACCCAGTCGATCGAGCCGACGGTCGTCAGCGAGGCCGAGGCCAAGGTGCTGGGCGTCCCGGTCCTCTCCCCCGCGCTGCTGATCGAACGCCTGACCACGGACACCTCCGACCGGCCGGTGGAGTACGTCCACTCCCTCTACCGGGGCGACCGCTACCGCATCGTCTCGCGGCTGTCGCTGGGCGCGCACCACGGCCGTAGGGCCCGGGACACGCCCGAGGACTTCACCCAGGGCATCCCCGACATCTCGCGGACCGCCGCACTGTGGGGCACCGTGGAATGACGCGTGGCACACCCGCCACGGCGGAGAGGAGCACCCGCATGTCCGAGAACACGTACCGGGTCACCGAGATCGTCGGCACCTCCCACGAAGGCGTCGACCAGGCGATTCGCAACGGCATCACCCGCGCCTCGCAGACTCTGCGCAACCTGGACTGGTTCGAGGTCACACAGGTCAGGGGACAGATCGAGAACGGGCAGATCGAGCACTACCAGGTCGGCCTGAAGGTCGGCTTCCGGCTCGACGAGGGCGACTGACCCTCCCCTGGGGCCCCTGCCGGGCCCCTTCAGAGTCTCGCGCACCCCTCAGGTGCGGCCCTCCCGCTCCTGCGCGTCCTTGAGCGCCTCGGACGTGGCAGCCCAGCGCGCCCGTACGACCCTGAAGCCCGCCCGCTCCGCGTCCTCGCAGACGAGCTCGTCGTCGTCCACGAGGACGCGGATGTCACGGTTGCGGGCCAGCCGGCGGAGGATCTCCAGCTTGGTGTGGCGGGCCGGCCTGCGGTCGTCGTTGCGCCGCATCCAGATGCGCCCGTCGGGCAGCCCCTGTGCGGCCAGCCAGTCGACTGTGTCCCGGCGGCACCGCTCGGGGCGGCCGGTGAGGTAGACCACCTCGCACTCCTGCGCGCTCTTTTGCACCAGCGCGATGCCCTCGGCCAGCGGTGGGTCCTGCGACGCGGCCGCGAAGAACGCGTCCCAGTCCCGCGGTTTCCGCTCCAGGAACCGCTGTCGGTGCGCGGTGTCCGCGAGTGTGCCGTCCAGGTCGAACACGGCGAGTGGTCTGCTGCTCTTCTCCTTCACGCGGACCACCCTAGACAGGGGCGAGAACACCCCGTGCGCCGCGGCAGGCGATCCCTCGCGTGAACACGTCCAACTTCCGCCTCGTCAGGCTCTGTTCACATCACCCAGCAAGCCCTTACCGTAATGCCTCGCACAGCATGTCGTACAACATTCGGTATTTCGAACAAAAGCAGGGTGGTGGGGGGACACCGCCACCCCGGCTTCGGGCATGCGGAGGTCTTCGTGAACCCCCCTCTCGACAGACGTCGCTTCCCCGCCGTCACCGGGTGGCGGAAGTCGCCGCGCCGGCTGCGTGACCGATCCAAGGAGAGCCGCACATGATCGCACCAGGCCTACCGTCACGCCCCGCGCGGCCATCCCGCCGGAGCCTGCTCCGCGCGATGGTCGCGCTGCCCGCCACCGCCCTCGTCCTCGGCGAGCTGCCCGGACTGCTCGGCACCGCCGCGGCGGCGGCGCCGGCCCGGGGCCATGCCACCCACTACACCATCGTGCCGTTCCTCAACAGCAACGACGGCACCGTCAACGTCTATGAGTCGGACGACGCCACGGACTTCCGGCTGCTGAAGGCCTCCGCGTACACGCCGCCCAGCAACCGGATCCGAGACGCCAGCGTGTTCAAGCACACCGACGGCTACTACTACATCACCTACACCACACATACCTGGCAGGACGTCAGCACCACCATCGGCTTCGCGCGCAGCTCCGACCGGGTCAACTGGACCTTCCTGTACGACTACACGGTCCCGATCGCCAACCTCTCCCGCGCATGGGCGCCCGAGTGGTTCGTGGACAGCGACGGCAGCGTGAACATCATCGTGTCCTGCTCGGTCACCAGCGACGAGTGGATCTTCACGCCGTATCTGCTCAAGGCCACCAACTCCGCGCTCACCGCATGGAGTTCACCGGTGGCCCTGTCCGGCATCGGCGCCAACCACATCGACACGTTCATCGTGAAGACCGGGTCGACGTACCACGCGTTCACGAAGAACGAGACAACGAAGTACATCGAGTACGCGACCGCCTCCAGCCTCACCGGCTCGTACACCATCCAGCGGACCGGCGACTGGGCGGGCTGGGGCGGCACCCGTGAGGGCCCGGCCCTGATCCAGCTCGACAACGGCGGTTGGCGGATCTTCTTCGACGGCTACGGCGACGGCAGTTACTACTACAGCGACAGCTACGACACCTTCGCCACCTGGAGCGCCCCGAAGAAGCTGCCGGGCATCTCCGGCACCGCACGCCACTTCACCGTGATCAAGGAGACCGTCTCCGCCGGCGCGAGTTTGCCGACCGGCGTCACCCGCTCCTTCCAGTCGGGCAACTACACCACCCGCTACTTCCCTGTCCTGCTCCGCAGGAGTCCGCTTCCTCTCCGCCCTGAAAGGCGGAGTATCCACGGAGGAATCAGATGAGTGACCGATCCGGCCCGCTGCAGCCAACCCGCCGGGGCGTGTTGGGGGCGATGGCCGCCCTCACCGCCGGTTTGACCCTCGGTGCCCCGTCCGCCCGTGCCGCGACGGGAACCTCGTACGTGATGGGCTACTTCACGGAGTCCCCAAGCGGCAACGGCTCCGACTACGGCCTCCATCTGGCCGTCAGCACGGACTCACTCCAGTGGACCCCGCTGAACCAGAACAACCCCGTCGTGACCCCGACCGGGGGCACCGGCGGACTGCGCGACCCGTTCACCCTGCGCAAGCAGGACGGCACGTTCGTGGTGCTCGCCACCGACCTCAAGGGCACCGACTGGAGCCTGCAGAGCCAGTACGTCCACGTATGGGACTCCACCGACCTGCGCACCTTCACCAACTACCACCGGCTGAAGCTGCACGACATGGCCACGCACAGCTGGGCGCCCGAGGCCTTCTGGGACGCGGGCCGCGGCCAGTACGGGATCATCTACTCGGCCGTCAACTCCAGCGGCCACAACGTGATCATGGTCAACTACACCACCGACTTCGTCACGGCGTCGGCTGCGCAGGTCTTCTTCGACCCCGGATACGACGTCATCGACGGCGACCTGGCCGTGGGCGTCAGCGGTGTGAACTACCTGTACTTCAAGAAGGACCAGACACTGGTGGGCGCCAGGTCCACCTCGCTGAACCCCGGCAGCTTCACCGTGTTCAGCACGCCGGTCTCGCACGGCGGCACCGAGGCGCCGATCCTCGTGAAGTCCCAGACATCGAGCACCTGGTACCTGTGGGGCGACACCTACACCCCCAACGGTGTCTTCTACGCCTGGCAGAGCACCGATCTCGCCGCCGGCACGTGGACGGCGGTCGATCAACGCCTCTATACGCAGCCCGTCAACTCCAAGCACGGCACCATCCAGCCGATCACGACGACCGAGTACAGCAACCTCGTCGCGAAGTGGGGCGCTCCGGCCTGGAATCGGCTCAAGTCCTACAACTATCCGGCGCGTTACGTCCGCCACTCCAACTACGTCGGCAGGATCGACGAGTACCCCTTCGACCCGTACACCGACTCCCAGTGGAAGCTCGTGCCGGGTCTCGCCGACAGCGCGGGCGTGTCCTTCCAGTCGGTCAACTACCCGACCCGCTATCTGCGGCACTACAACTACCAGCTGCAACTGGACGTCAACGACAGCACGACGACGTTCGCGCAGGACGCCACTTTCTACCGGACGGCGGGCCTGGCCGACACCTCATGGTCGTCTTTCCGCTCCTACAACAATCCGGACCGTTACATCCGGCACGCAGACTACGTCCTGCGCATCGATCCGCTCTCCACCAGCACCGACAAGGCCGACGCCACGTTCTCGGTCGGCTACTGACCGTTCGTCACCCCACCCAACAACCACCACCGGGAAAGGTCACCCATTCGACACAAGAACTCCCGTTCCCCGGCGCCAGGTCCTCCACAGGAGACAGCCGGACACTCACTCACACACGCCAGAACACACTCATGCGCTGTCATGCGGCAGCGGCTCACACCCCTTTGACGCCTCCAGGAGACACCCCCCATGTCACCTCTCCGCAGAGTTCTCGCCTGTCTGGCAGCGGCAACGGCCGCTCTCGGCGGGCTCACGGTGACCGCTCCCGCCGCGGCCGCCGCCGACTCGGGCTCGTTCAGCGTGCTCAGCTACAACGTCGCCGGACTGCCGGAGTCGCTGTCCAGCGCCTCGACGCCGCGGGACACCAGCACCACCGAGATCGGCCGACGCATCGCCCCGTACGACATCGTCAACGTCCAGGAGGACTTCAACTACCACGCGTACCTGTACTCCACCGACACTCACCCCTACCTCACCGCGACCAGCGGCGGCGCGGGCATAGGCAGCGGCCTCAACACCGTCTCCACCTACGCCTGGGACGGCGACGACTTCGAACGCGTGGGCTGGAACGACTGCCAGGTGGACTCGGGCGACTGTCTGACCCCCAAGGGCTTCAGCTTCATGCGCGAGCGCCTGGCCGAAGGCGTGTACGTGGACTTCTACAACCTCCACACCAACGCCGGCACCAACGACGGCGACCTGGCGGCGCGCGCCGCCAACCTCGCCCAGCTGACCTCGTTCATCGGCACCCACTCGGCCGGCAACGCGGTGGTGGTGATGGGTGACACCAACACCCGTTACACCCGCTCCGGCGACACCATCGCCGAATTCGCCTCCGCCAACGGCCTCACCGACGCCTGGGTCAAGCTCATCCGCGGCGGCACCCCGCCCGCCAAGGGCAGCGACGCGCTGGTGTGCGACCAGACCGGCGCCACCGTGCCGAACACCTGCGAGGTCGTCGACAAGGTCCTCTACCGCGGCAGCAAGCTGGTGACCCTGAACGCGACCTCGTACAACAACGAGCACGCCAAGTTCCTGACCTCCGACGGGCTCATGCTCTCCGACCACGACCCGATCACCGTCGGCTTCACCTGGTCGCGCAACGCCGCCTTCCAGCTCAGCGACCAGTTCGGCGGCCCGCACGGGGACTACTTCAACGACATCGACAGTGTGCGGGCCGGCGCCCGGGCCACCACCGTCTCGCTGCGCAGCGGCTCGCGCGTCGACCAGATGGGGCTGACGCTGAGCAACGGCACGACGCCGACGCACGGAGGCACGGGCGGCACCGCCTCGTCCCTCGCCCTCGGCAGCGGTGAGTACATCACCTCGGCGCAGCTGTGCCAGGGCGTGAAGGACAGCCACACCCGGATCTTCTACGCGAAGTTCAGCACGAACCTGGGCCGCAGTCTGGCGGGCGGCACGACGACGTCGGACTGCGTGACCCGCACCGCGCCGTCCGGCTGGCAGATCGCCGGCTTCCACGGCCGCGCGGGCGACGAGGTCGACAAGATCGGCTTCATCTACACCCAGCGCTGACCCGACCGTCCCGGACAGCAGTGCCCCGCCGTGTCTTCGGACACGGCGGGGCACGGGCTCACGTGACCGACTCGCTTACGAGGAGAGCCACTCGGTGGCGTTCAGGGCGAGCGCCGCGTTGGTGGCGTCGGTGTCGTTCCAGCCGTCGTACAGCGTGTTGCCGGACTGGCCGGTGCCGTCGTCGATCGGCGAACTGTCGCCCCAGAAGGCGACCTTGCCGCTGCCGAAGGTGCTGGTCGCGAAGAACGCGCCGGTGTTGCCCGAGTAGCCGGTCCGGTAGAGCAGGCCCTTGACGGCCGAGTTGTCGGCGGGCTT
>NZ_JBITGS010000044.1:0-72791 GCF_044457265.1 Streptomyces sp. NPDC050564
CAACGGTTCCAGCTTCGGGCCCCGACGAGGAACTGACGCACCAGCAGCAGAAGTCACACAACTACTAACGATCAACTACTGGCGCAGGACACTAGTACTACAGCGTCAGATCTTGTGACTGCTGATCGGTGATGTCGTTGTCTGGTCATGCTTGTCGATGTGGCGCCGGAGCACGTGGAGGGGTGGGCGGAGGAACTGGCCTCGCTCACCGCAGGGTTCGGGCGCTTGTTCGCGCGGCCGGAGTCGTGGGAGGTGTTCGCGGACCTGATTGAGGGTCTGCTGTCGGACTTGGGCCGTCGAGCCGCTGATCCCTGAAGCCATGGAGCCGGCCGCGGTCTCCGGCGACTTCCCTGGTCCGACACGGAGGTGGTCGGCGGCTGGTGGCACCGCCGGTTCTCGCCCGAGATCGATCTCGTCGGTGCAGACCGTGGCCCCGTAGCCGGGACGAGCCACTTCGCCGGATCGGTGAAGTGGCTCGGTACACCCTTCGACCGGCACGACCTGACCGCTCTCGCTCAAGGGGCCGCCAAGGTGCCGAGCTTCACGCCCGGCACCAGCGGTCTGGCGGTTGTGTCCCTGTCCGGTACGCCCCTGCCCGAGGGCGAGATCGAGCTGGTGTGGGGGCCGCGGGACGTCGTCGCAGCCTGGCGGCCCTGAGACCTCGCTCATGGTCGGTCTCAGAGCCGTCGGCCGTCCGGTCGGTTGAGGCCGCTACCGGTGAGGGTGGCTCAGGTCGTAGTACCAGCCAGGGCGCGGGTGCCAAGGGCCGCCCCCGCCACCGCCGCCACCCCGGGGAGTCACGGTGAAGCACTCGCCGCTGCCGTCCGCCGACGTCGGGGCGTAGCTAGGGTTGCCCGAGTACTCGGCGCGGAAGCAATAGGTCCCGGTGACGGTCGGCGTGAACGGCCCGGACGTGGCCGTGGCGCTGGTCGCCGATGTGGCCGTCAGAGGTCGCGGACCGTCCACCGGGGTGCCGCCACTGTTGCAGCTCGACGCCGGCGGCCCGCAGACGAAGAAGCTCACCGTCGCACCGGAGTCCGCCGGATTGCCGGACTGGGCGTTCCCTGTCACCGTCGCACGGTCGATGACCGGGGTGCCCACCCGGACCGTGGTCCTGTTGGGGGTCGTGACCAGGGTCGGCACCGGCGTCACGGGCGTGAAGCTGATGGTCACCTGCGGCGTGGTGTTGGGGTTGGCGACCGTGGAGACGTTGGTCGCGCTCGCGGCGGCGAAGCTGGAACCGCCGCCCCCGCCCGCACCGGTGTTGTTCCCCGTGCCACCACCGCCACCGCCCCAGAAGCCGGCGCCGCCTCCGCCGCCACCGGACGGGGATCCGAAGTTGCCGCCGTTGCCCCCGAGACCCGGTGATCCGTTCGTGCCGACGGTTCCACCGCCGCTGCTTCCGCCGCCCGTCCCGCCGGAGGTGCACGTTCCGCCGGTGCCCTGTCCGGCGCCGCTGACGCCCGTGCCGTCAGACCCGGGATTGCAGTAGGCGGGCCCCACACCACCGGGGCCGCCGGGCCTTGGGTCGTGGGTGCCGCCGCCCCCTCCGCCACCGCCGGCGCCCACCAGCAGGCGCGGGTCCGACGATGGAACACCGGTCAGCGCGCAGGAGGACGCCTGGCAATTGCGGAAGTCGGACTCGCCGCCGCCCGCCCCGCCATTGGCGCTGCCGCCTGCGCCTCCGCCCACCCCGACGTCGACATACCAGGTGCTGCCGGGCGTGACCGTCAGGTCCGCGGTCACCCGCGCGCCAGCGCCTCCGGGGCTGACCGTGGCGCCGAAGCCGCCTGCGGCGCCGTCGACGACCACGTGAATGCTGGTCACCCCGGCGGGAACGGTGAACGTGTCCTCCCCGGTCGTGGTGTACGTACAGGTGGAACCGCTGAAGGTCCCGTTCGTGCCGCACGGACCTTGTGCGTACGCTTCCTGGGCCGACATCCCCACGACGCCGAGCGCCAGGCTCGCGACGAGCGCCGCGGCGCTTGACCACCGACGTCTTGCGAACGACGGCCGGCCTGACAAGCCGAACATCCCTCCCCCTGCACCAGACTCCCGACGCATCGAACCTCCCGGTATCGCGGCATCCCTCAGCCGCAGTAGTTGACGTACCGTCAGTTAAGGCAAAAGAGGCGCCGCCACTCTCCAGACGCTCCACGCGCGGGTGTCGACTGTGCACGAAGACCACCCGACCGGCGGTGCGCAGCCCGAAGGGCCCGGAACCGCGCAGCCGGTTCCGGGCCCTTCGTACACCTGGGAGGAGTGCGACACCAAGCGCCAGGAACTAGTGCGGCGCGACCGCCAGGGCATCCCGACGCCCACCCGCTCCGCCAAGCTCTCCGAGTGGCTCCCGTACTGGCTGGAGCACTGCATCGAGCCACGCCGCAAGCTCAGCACGTACGACAAGTACGAGGCGCATGTGCGGCTCTACCTGGTCCCGATCCTGGGCTCCAAGCGGCTGGAATCGCTGAGCGTTGCCGACGTACGCCGCTTCATCACTCGGGTGCAAGGCGCCCACACGGCCGCGACCGCGAAGGAAGCACACCGGGTGCTCCGCACTGCGCTCACGGCAGCCGTCCGAGAGGAACTGATCACGCGGAATGTTGCGGCGCTGGTAGAGCCGCCGCGCGTCAAGCAGCGGGAGATCCGCCCATGGACGCTGGAGGAGACGCTGTCGTTCCTGGAGGCTGCACGCAGTGATCCGCTCTACGCCGCGTTCGTGCTCGCTGTCGCCATGGGGCTGCGGCGCGGTGAACTGGTGGGCCTGCGCTGGTCGGACCTGGACTTGGACAACCGGGTGCTGCACGTCCGTCAGCAGACCCAGCGCCGCCGGGGCACTCTCTACGACGACGACCCCAAGAGCCGTCGCAGTCGGGTGGTCCCGATGCCCGCTCTGTGCCTCGCACCGCTGCGGTGGCACCGGCTCCGGCAGCGGGAGGCGTTCGCGCGTACCGGCGTGGCCTGGTCCGAGAACGGCCACGTCTTCGCGACGAAGAACGGCCGGCCGGTGGAGCCGCGGAACGTCTACCGGTCCTTCACGCGGGTCGCCGCCGACGCCGGACTGCGGGTGGTCCGGCTGCACGATGCACGGCACGGCTGCGCGACCATGCTGACTGCGGCCGGCGTCGCCCCGCGGGTCATCATGGAGATCCTCGGACACAGTGGACCGCCTGCTCAAGCGCCGTCTACCTGCTACCTGAGAGGCGACTGCCGTCAAATGCTGCCGTCAAAGGCCCCGGACCATGATCGGTCCGAGGCCTTTGCCCTTGTGCCCCCGGCAGGATTCGAACCTGCGACACCCGCTTTAGGAGAGCGGTGCTCTATCCCCTGAGCTACGAAGGCGTGCGGAACCCGGTGGGATCCGGTGGCTAGCCTAGCGGATGGCGGGCGGCGGCTGGGAGGGTTCCGGTTTGCGCAGGTGGGGGAGGGGAGGCGAGGGTCAGGGAGGGGGGAGGACGCGGGTTCGGAGGCCGTCGAGGACTCTGGCCAAGCCATGGGCGAAGGTGGCCTCGCGGGTGGTGCGGGGGTCCTTGTTGCGTTTGTCGGCGTAGGTCTCGCGAAGGTGGGGGTGGGCTGGGCCGCCTGTTCGGCGGTGGGCCAGAGGGCGGTGACCCAGTCCTGCCGCGCGGAGTCCGCCGCAACGGCCCGGAAGCAATAGCCGGGAGCATCGGCCCGGAAGCAACAGCCGGAAGCAACAGCCAGGAGCCACAGTCCGGGAGCAACAGCCCGGACCTGCCCCGGACTTGGCCCCTGAGATCCAGGTCGGCGGCGAGGCCGGACGCCCCGCCTTGGCCTGGGACTCCGGCCCGCTTGGCGCTTGGGCGTGCCGTCAGCTGACGGGTACGCGCCTGAAGCGGCCCGCGACCCGCAGGTCCGCCTCGATGCGGCCGGCCGTGGCACGGAGTTCGGGCAGCACGTCGCGGACGCACTCCTCGGGGGTGCGGCGGCTGCTGTGCATGGCGACGTTCACCGCGGCGACGACGCGCCCGTGGCGCTCGCGCACCGGTACGGCGACGGACCGCAGTCCCTCTTCCAACTCCTCGTCGACCAGGGCATATCCGGTTTCCCGTACGCGGTTCAGTTCGGCCCTGAGCCGCTCCGGGTCGGTGAGGGTGCGGGTGGTCCGCGGGAGCAGTTCGGGCAGCCGGGCCTCCGGCAGGCCGGCCAGCAGCACACGGCCCAGGGAGGTCGCGTACGCGGGCAGCCGGGTGCCGACGGCGATGTTGACGCTCATGATGCGGCTGGTGGAGACACGGGCCGTGTACTGGATCTCGTCGCCGGCCAGGATCGCGAGCGACACCGAGTCGTGCAGCCGCTGCGAGAGTTCGGTGAGGTGCGGGGCCGCGATGTCGGAGAGCGAGGTCCGTGACAGCGGAGGGAAGCCGAGGCCCAGGACGCGCGGCGTGAGCCGGAAGACGCGGTCGTGCGCGGTGACGTATCCGAGGTGTTCCAGGGTGATCAGGGCGCGGCGGGCTGTCGCGCGGGCGAGCCCCGTGGCCTGGGCGACCTCCGTCAGGGTCAGTTCGGCGCGGCCCTCGCCGAAGGCGGTGACGACGGTGAGTCCGCGGGCCAGCGACTCGACGAACTCCCGCCCCAGCTCCTGCTTGGAGGCACCGGTCCAGGTGGCGAGCCCGGACGCGGCCCCCGGTTCGGCGGGCGGCGCCTGTCGCAACTCCCGCTCCATCGCCGCCACGGCCGTCCGCAGCCGTGGCAGCAGGGTGTCCCGCAGGTCGGCCGCGGTGTGCCGGCTGGTGTGACTCACCACGCTCACCACACACGCGACCCGCCCCGCCTCCCGGACGGGCATGGCCACGGCGACGAGCCCCGGCTCGATCAACTGGTCGTCCAGCGCCCACCCGGCCTCCCGGGCCTCGGCCGCACGCTGCTCGAAGCCGTCCCCGACGATGGGGAGGCGGGCGAGTGCGGACGCCGCGGAGTCCGCCGCGTCCTCGGCTTCGTAGGGTCGGCTGCGAGCCGGTACGGCGGGGAAACCGCGGTCCTCCGGATCGGCCGCCCGGCGTTCGCGCCAGCGCGTCCACTCCTCCTCGCCCCACTCGGCGGCGAACAGCGGTCCCGGCGCGGTGCGTTCGGCGGGCAGCAGGTCGCCTATGCGGAAGCTCAGGGACATGGCGCGGCGCCGGGTCGCCTGGTGGATGAAGCGGATCCCGTCCCGGTCGCCGACGGCCAGGGACACCGACTCGTCCAGTTCGTCGGCGAGCGCGTCGGCGTGCGCGTCCAGAAGGTGGGGGAGCCGCAGGGCCGCCAGGTAGGCGTTGCCGAGTTCCATCAGACGGGGGGCCAGTACGGCGTCCCGGCCGTCGAGGCGTACGTACCCCATGCGCGCGAGTGTCGCGGTGATCCGGTCGACGGTGGAACGTGCGAGCCCGGTGGCCCGTTCGAGCCCGCTCAGGCTGGACGCCCCGTCGGCCTCGGTCAGCCGCCGCAGCACGGCGATACCGCGGATGAGGGGAGTGACGGCCTCGGCGGGCACCGCGGTCCCGGGTCCGGGCCCAGCCCCGGGGGCCGGCACGACATTCGATGGCATGGGCTCTCCGTTGCGGCTCTCAGGAGAGACACCGTGGTGCGGATCTCGGAAGAGACACCGTGGTGCGGCTCTCGGAAGAGACACCGTAATGCTTGCCCGGCACACGTGCCCGGCCACTCCAGCAGGTCAGCGGGGGTCGGCAGCGGTAGGTGGCGGTCGGTGGACGCAGTCGCGGGCCTCAGCGCCGCGTCACGGTCACCCGGTAGTTGCCCGCGGCGTCCACTCCGGTGACATGGACCGTGACGCCCGTCTTGGGGTCCTTGAAGGTCTCGTCAGGCTCGAAGGGCGCGTCGGAGAGTTCCGCGTGCACGTTGGGGGAGCGGGTGCAGCCGCCGCTGTCCTTCTGGGAGTCGTACACGGTGATGGGCCCGTTCCCGGTGTCGACGTCCGCGTCGACCCGGTAGATGAGGATGCCGGGGCGGCAGACCGCCGCGTCGTTGCCCTCCCGGGTGCGCAGTTCGAGGGCGTACCCGGTCTTGGTGCTGGTGGGCACGAAGACGAGCTTGATGCCGCCGGGGCGGGCCAGCGGGGTGATCGTGTACTCGGTGGTGCCGGGGGCGGCAGCGCAGCGGACCTGGGAGTCGTCGAGCCAGCCGAGCTTCCACTTGTGCCAGCCGAGCAGATCGTTGTCGGCTCCCCAGTCCTCGCTCATGATGTCCCAGTGGCCGACCGCGCCCCCGCCGTCCTGGGTGTAGAGGTCGGGCAGGCCGAAGGTGTGGCTGTTCTCGTGCGGGAGCACCCGGTAGCCGGTGTCGGCGTAGGAGCCGGAGCCGTCGTCCTGGCGGCTGTAGACGAAGGACGCGTTGGAGACCGGGACGCCGTCGGCGACCGGTGCCTCCGTATTGCCGGCGAAGGTCACGGACAGCACGGTGTCCAGTGCGGAGGGCCCGGCGTTCGGCGTCACCAGGATGTTCAGGATGTCGTACGAGTCGAAGTCCACGGTGGGGTCGGCCGCGGCCACGATGTCCTGGACCAGCTCCCGGTACCCGGGGTCGAAGGGTGCGCCGCGCTCTATGCCGTACGCCTTGAAGGGCTTGGGCATCCGCAGCCAGTGCTTGATGGGCGTCGAGGGGCGGTAGTCGAGGCGGGCGTACGACGCGGTGCGAAACCATCGCTGGGTCTGCGGGAAGAACTCGCCGTAGCGGTCGAGCGCGCTGCCCTTTCCGGGCGCGTCGGAGAAGTCGACCATCAGCGTGAGGGCACGGACGATGCCGGTGGAACGGGCGTAGGCGGGCGAGGTGGGGATGCCTTCCCCCATCTGTACGCCCATGGAGCCATTGATCATGCAAGGACCGAGCGCCGTGGAATGGGCCAGCGCGATGGAGCCCGCCGCCGTGGAGCCGGCCGTGAGGTGCCCGGTGCCGGCGGAGGTGCTGACCGTCAGCGTCAGGAGGGTCACCGTGGCCAGCGCTGCCACGCGGCGTCGGCGTATCCGACGGCGGCTGGTCGGCTGCATGCGGGGGCCCTTCGCTCCACGGCAGCCACCGATCTCCGGCTGCACCCTTGCGATCACCCTGTGTCGACGACGGGGCGGGCGCGCGCTGGAGGAGCCCGATCGTGGGTTTCTCCCCCGAAAGGCCCGCGGGAGGCCCTCCGGAGGCCTCCGGCGGTCAAGACGGGCGTGTGACGCGGGTCACAGAAAAGAATCCGGCGGGCGGGAAATAACCGGGGATCGTTTCCCCGTTTAGCCATACGTCCGCGCGAAGCGGGGAGCGAATCCCCGGATCGCATCACAGCCTTCGAGCACCGGCCTCACCGCCGTCACGCATCGCAAGGAAGAGGAGGAGTACGCCGTGGAAACCGCCACCCCCGTGCAGCGTCGAGTGGTCCGGCCGCGCGCCGATGCCCTGCGCAACCGGGAGCGGATCGTCGCCGCGGCCCGCGAGATGTTCGTCGAGTTCGGCCCCGAGGTGCCGTTCGACGAGATCGCCCGCCGGGCCGGGGTCGGCAATGCCACGGTGTACCGCAACTTCCCCGACCGCGACGCGTTGGCGCGGGACGTCGTCTGCTCGGTCATGGACCGCACGTCGGAGTGGGTCGAGGAGGCGATCGCCGGGGGTGGCGACGCCTTCGAGGCGCTGAGCGGCTTCGTGCACTTCGCCGCCGACGAGCGGATCGGCGCCCTGTGCCCCATGCTCTCCGAGGCCTTCGACCAGAACCACCCCGATCTGGTGGCCGCGCGCGACCGGATCACCGACCTGATCGAGCAGCTGATGGCCCGCGCCCGCGAGGCCGGACAGCTGCGCCCCGACGTCGAGTTCGGCGACCTGATGATCGCCGTCAGCCAGCTCACCCGGCCGCTGCCCGGCACCGCATGCCAGGGCATCGACCGCTTCGTACACCGTCATCTGCAGCTGTTCCTGGACGGTTTGCGGGCTCCGGCCCGTTCCGAACTGCCCGGAGTGGCCGCCACCGTGGAGGACATGCGACGAGCGTGACCGACACGTCCTCCACCTGACCGATTAGTTCAGCGCGCAGCACCAGTCAGAACTGGCACAACGCTTCCGGCCGTCACCGGCGACGAGCCGTCCCTTTTCCTGATCCTTTTCGCTACGAAGTACCGAAGTGGGTACCCCCATGTCTGAAACGTCCAAGGCCACCGCGAAAGCGGCAGAGGCCGACGCCCATTCCAACCGCTGGAAAGCGCTCACCTTCATCGCGCTCGCCCAGCTGATGGTCGTCCTCGACGCGACCATCGTGAACATCGCGCTCCCCTCCGCCCAGCAGGACCTGGGGATCTCGGACGGCAACCGCCAGTGGGTCGTCACGGCCTACGCCCTGGCCTTCGGTGGTCTGCTGCTCTTCGGCGGCCGGATCGCCGACCTGTGGGGCCGCAAGCGCACCTTCGTCGCCGGTCTGATCGGCTTCGCCGGTGCGTCCGCGATCGGCGGCGCGGCCACGAACGAGGCGATGATGTTCGGCGCCCGCGCGCTTCAGGGCGCGTTCGGCGCGCTGCTCGCGCCCGCCGCGCTCTCGCTGCTCGCCGTGATGTTCACGGAGCCCAAGGAGCGCGCCAAGGCGTTCGGCATCTATGGCGCGATCGCGGGTGGCGGCGGCGCCGTGGGCTTCATCCTCGGCGGTGTCCTCACCGAGTACCTCGACTGGCGCTGGACGTTCTTCGTGAACATCCCGTTCGCGATCATCGCGGCCGCGGGCGCGTACTTCGTCATCCGTGAGCCGGCCGGCGGCCGCAACCGCTCGCCGCTCGACATCCCGGGCGTCGTCCTGTCCACCCTCGGTCTGGTCTCTCTCGTCTACGGCTTCACCCGCGCCGAGTCCGACGGCTGGGGCGACTCCGTGACGGTCGGCCTGTTCGTCGCCTCGGCCGTGCTGCTCGCGGCGTTCATCCTCACCGAGTCCAGGGTCAAGGCCCCGCTGCTGCCGCTGCGCGTCATCACCGAGCGCAACCGCGGAGGCGTCTACCTCTCCCTCGGCCTCGCGATCATCGCGATGTTCGGCCTGTTCCTCTTCCTGACCTACTACCTGCAGATCGTGAAGGGCTACTCGCCGGTCAAGACGGGCTTCGCCTTCCTGCCGATGATCGGCGGCATGATGGTGGGCTCCACGCAGATCGGCACCCGCCTGATGACCCGGGTCGCTCCGCGCCTGCTGATGGCTCCGGGCTTCGTGGTCGCCGCGGTCGGCATGCTGCTCCTCACCCAGCTGGAGATCGGCTCCTCGTACGCCGGTGTGATCCTGCCGTCGATGGTGCTGCTCGGCCTCGGTATGGGTACGGCGTTCATGCCCGCCATGTCGCTGGCCACGCTGGGCGTCGAGCCGCGTGACGCGGGTGTCGCCTCCGCGATGGTGAACACCTCGCAGCAGGTGGGCGGTGCGATCGGCACGGCCCTGCTGAACACGATCGCCGCCTCGGCGACCACCTCGTACATCAAGGACCACATCGCCGGTGCCGCCTCCAAGCCCCAGCAGCAGCTGGTCCAGCTGGAAGGCCAGGTGCACGGCTACACCAACGCGATCTGGTTCGCCGTGGGCATCCTCGTGGTCGCCGCGACGGTCGCCGCGACCTTCATCAACACCGGCCGCCCGGACGTCACCTCGCCCTCCGGCGCGGGTGCGGGCGACGGTATCGAGGACGACGTGAAGGTGCCGGTGATCGCCCACTGATCACCCGTACCGCCGACACTTCGGGCACTTCGCGTACGGACGCGGGGTGGGGACGCCTCGTCCGTACGAATCCCAGGGTCCGCCCCGGCTCCGAACTTCACGGAGCCGGGGCGGACCCGTGTCCGGACTCCCGAGTGCCAGGCGTGCCGGAGCTCCCCACGAGTGAGCTCTCGACGACAGGGCCTAGCGCAGCCAGGGCAGGTCGGCGCCCGCGTCCTTCGGCTGGAGCCCCTCGGCGATGACGCGCATGGCCTCGCCGAAGGCCTTCTGCTGGTCCGCGCTGAGCCGGTCGAACAGGACCTGGCGTACGGCGGCCACATGGCCCGGCGCGGCACGGCTCAGCACCTCGTAGCCGTCGTCGGTGAGGATCGCGAACTGTCCCCGCTTGTCGGAGGGACAATCCTCGCGCCGCACCCAGCCGTTCTTCTCCAGACGCGCGATCGCGTGGGAGAGCCGGGACCGGGTGATCTTCGCGTTCATGGCCAGCTCGGTCATCCGCAGCCGTCTGCGCGGTGCTTCGGCGAGCTGGACGAGCAGGCCGTAGTAGATGTGCGGCATGCCCGCGTCACGCTGGAGCTGGCGGTCGAGGTGGTCCTCAAGGAGGGTGGTGGCGTGCATGTACGCACGCCAGATGCGCTGTTCCTCGTCGGTGAGCCAGCGCGGCTCTTCAGCGGGTGCCGTGTTCATGTACTCCACTGTACGAGCCCCTTCTTGAATGTTAAACAAAAGCGCGCTAAGCTCATCGTAGAGCTTTAAAGTTCAAATATAAGCGCCAGGTGATTGAACCCACCGGAGGGAGCCGTCATGTCCGCCGCCATCGAGGAGCGTGCCTCGCGGGAGCGCATGCCCGCCCTCTACCTGAGCCATGGTGCCCCGCCGCTCGCCGACGACCCGATCTGGCCCGGCCAGCTCGCCGCCTGGTCCGCGGATCTGCCGCGCCCCAAGGCGATCCTCATGGTCTCCGCGCACTGGGAAGAGGCCCCGCTCGCCCTCGGCGCGGTGGAGACCGTGCCGCTCGTGTACGACTTCTGGGGCTTCCCCGAGCACTACTACCGGGTGCGGTACGCGGCCCCCGGCGCCCCCGAACTCGCGGAGTCCGTACGGAAGTTGCTGCGTGCGCCCGGTACGCCGGTGCAGGACATCCCGGACCGCGGGCTCGACCACGGCGCCTACGTCCCGCTGGTGGAGATGTTCCCCGAGGCCGACATCCCGGTCCTGCAGATCTCCATGCCGACCCTCGACCCGGTCCGCCTCTTCGAGATCGGACGCAAGCTGGCGCCGCTGCGCGACGAGGGCGTGCTGATCGTCGGCTCCGGTTTCTTCACCCACAATCTCGCGGCCCTGCGGCACACCGGCGGGGGAGTGCCGTCCTGGTCGAGCGAGTTCGACGACTGGGGCCACCGCGCCCTGGACGCCGGTGACGTGGATGCGCTGCTCGACTTCGAGCGCAAATCCCCGGCGGGCCGTCTCGCCCACCCGCGCACCGAGCACTTCGCCCCCCTCTTCGTGACCATGGGCGCGGCGGACGCGGCCGATGGGCCGGCCGGGCAGAAGTCCGTGATCGACGGATTCTGGATGGGGATGGCGAAGCGGTCGGTGCAGTTCGGCTGACCCGCGCCCGACGGGGGCTACGAGAGTTCCTTCTCGTACCAGGCCACATCCCAGTAGCGGCCGAACTTGCGGCCCACCTCGCGGTACGTGCCCACGTGCCGGAACCCGAAGCGTTCGTGCAGCCGCACGGACGCCTCGTTCCTCTCGGGCTGGGCGATGCCGGCGTAGGCGCGGTGCAGGTCCTCGTCGGCGAGGGCTTCGAAGAGGGCCTTGTAGAGGCGGGTGCCGACGCCGCGGCCGCCGGCATCCGGGGCGAGATAGATGGTGACCTCCACGGAGGTGTCGTACGCGGGCTTCACCCGGAAGGCGCTGGATGTGGCGTACCCCAGAATCCCCTGTGAGTCCGCGTCCGTGGCAACCATCAGACGGTGCGGTCCGTCTTCAGGGTGGGAGAGCAGCCACGAGCGACGCTCTTCCGGCGTGAAGACGCCGGTATCGAACGTGATGGGCGTCTCGCGTACGTAGTGGTTGTAGATGTCCGTGAGGGCGTCGAGATCGCTCTCGACTCCTGGCCTGACCTGCACCTCTGTACGTTCCGACGGCATCCGTCCTCCTCTGTGGCCGGACAGGGTACTGCATGATCAGAAAAATCGAGGGGCGGCTTGGGAATTCTGTCCGGATTCCAGTCGTTGTTTCCTTCGGATGCCGGGCACCCGGGAGGGTGAGCCCGAAGTCCAGGACCACCCGCAAGCCACCATCGCAAGGGAGCACGCATGGCAACCCGTGCCGTCGCCCGTCGTAAGTCCGCCACCGGCGAGACCACCGACGCGGCACGCAGTGTTCGCGCCGTAGGCGGCGAGATCGCCGACCGCGACCTGGTCGGCATGTACCTCGACGAGATCGCGCGTACGCCACTGCTCGACGCCGCCAAGGAAGTCGAGCTGTCCCAGATGATCGAGGCGGGTGTTTTCGCGCGGCAGATCCTCGACGGTGAGGAAGAGGCCCGGGCGGACGCGTCCCGCGAGGAGCTCGAGGCGCTGGTCGCCGAGAGCGAGCGTGCGAAGGACATCTTCATCCGCTCGAACCTCCGGCTGGTCGTCGCCGTCGCCCGCCGCTATCCGCGCAGCGGCCTGCCGCTGCTCGACCTCATCCAGGAGGGCAACGCGGGCCTGGTCCGCGCGGTCGAGAAGTTCGACTACCGCAAGGGCTTCAAGTTCTCGACGTACGCGACGTGGTGGATCCGTCAGGCCATCACCCGCTCCATCGCCGACCAGTCGCGCACGATCCGCCTCCCCGTCCACCTGGTCGAGGAACTGGGCCGGATCCGGCGCGTGCAGCGCGAGTTCAACCGTGAGCACGGGCGTGAGCCTGAGCACGCGGAGATCGCCGCCGAGCTCGGTTCGACGCCGGAGCGCGTGGGTGACGTCCTGGACTGGGCCCGCGACCCGGTCTCGCTGAACATGGCGGTGGACGACGAGGGCGAGACCCAGTTCGGCGACCTGCTGGAGGACACCTCCGCGGTATCGCCCGAGCAGTCCGTCATGACCCTGCTGCGCAGCGAGGAATTGGACGACCTGATCGGCCGCCTCGACCAGCGCACGGCCTCCATCATCAAGATGCGGTACGGCATCGAGGACGGCCGGGAGCGCACGCTCACAGAGGTCGGCAAGGAGCACGGTCTCACCCGCGAGCGGATCCGTCAGATCGAGAAGCACGCGCTTCTGGAGCTGAAGAAGCTGGCCCGCGACACGGGGTTCGACGCGGCCGCGTAAGGCTCGTACCGGTCCGCCCCGCGCGGACTGTACGGACCCGCGGGACGCGTTGGCCACAAGTCGACCAGACATGGCCATGTAAAGCCGCTTCAACCTGCTGGGCTCTGGGCACAAGACTTCAGGGCCCAGGGTTCAGGGTTCCATCCGGGGCGTATCCACCCGCCCCGCCCAAAATCGAGTCCCGACGCACTCCCCCCCCCGCGCCGGGACTCCCCCGAGCCGAGCCTCGGCGCCTTCCCCCCCTGGCGCCGGGGCTCGGCTCCACTTTGCTTCGGGGGGCAGGGTTCTGCTCGCGGGCAAGTCGCGGCCCGCGGCCCTGTTTCAGGGCAGGTCGTGGCCGGGCCACCCCGAACCTGAACCCCGGGGTGACCCGGATGGCAGATTCTGCCACAGAGGCATAACCTGCCGTCCGTGACCGGTACCGAACGCGTGGTGCGCACCTCCACCGGCCGAGCGGCCTCCGTCTCCGCCCCTGCGTCCGCCTCTGCTCCCGCCGGCCGACCGGTCCCGGCTTCAGCCTCCGCTCCGGCTTCAGCCGCTGCCGCCTTTTCCGGCTCTGCCCCTGCCACTGTCTCTGCCGGCTCTGCGGTCGGCGCCGGTCTTTCGCTGACCGAGCGGCGCAAGGCGGCCACCCGGATGGAGATCGCCCGGGCCGCGGCGGGGCTCTTCATGCGCAACGGTCTGCGGGCCACCCGCGCCGAGGACATCGCCCGAGCGGCCGGGGTCGCGCCGCGCACCTTCTACCGGTACTTCGCGAGCAAGGAGGAGTCCCTCGGCCCCCTCTTCGACGCCGGCGCCCAGAAATGGGCCGAGGCGGTCCGTGACGCCCCGGCCCAGCTGCCGGTACCCGAGGCCCTCCACCACGCCGTCGTCTCCACCTTGACCCCGGGCATCGGTGTCCGGCTCGAGTCCCTGGACTGGGTCCGCTCCCTCCTCCGACTGGCCGAGGGGAACCCGGCTCTGCTGCGAGTGTGGGGCGAGGCGTGCCAGACGGCGGAGCGGACGCTGGTGGGGGTGCTGGCGGGGAGGGTTTCCGTTGGTGCCGGCGGGGGCGGGGGCGGGGGTGCTGGTGGTGTCGGAGGTGCGGGTGGTGCTGGGGGTGCTGGCGGGGGCGGGGGAGCTGGTGGTGCCGGGAGTGCCGGTGGGGCCGGTGGTGCTGAGAGTGCGAGTGGTGCCGAGGGTGCTGGTAGTGCCGAGAGTGCTGGTGGTGTCGGAGGTGCCGGTGGTGCCGACGGCCACGGGAGTGTGGGTGGGAGCGAGGGTGCCGGGAGTGCCAGTGGTGCTGGTGGTGCCGGAAGTGCTGGTGGTGCCCTGAGGGCCGGTGGTGCCGGGGAGTTGGCCGGCGGGCGGCCGGTGGTCGAGGCTTCGCCCGAACTCTGCCTCGGCGCCGCCGTGGCCGGCGCGGCCGTCCGGGTCGCGGTGGAGGCCTGGGCCGCCGGCGACGACGCCGCCGACGGACCCAACGGTCCCGTCGCCCTCGCGGTGCGCAACCTCGCCGCCCTCCGCGGCTTTCCCTGGAGCGCCGCATGACCCGACACCGGGCTGAGTGGTCCCGCGGCCCGTCAGGGGCGCGGGGAACTGCGCGACCAGCCCTCACCCACCGGCAGCCGAAAGACAACCCAGGGGGTCTGGGGGCGCAGCCCCCAGGTACGGGACGGGTAGGGGCGGAGGGGGCGAGAAACCCGCTCCCCGGCTCCGGTCGTGGGAGCGTCACCCGGCGTCGGAATACGTGCGTCACCCGGCGCCGGAATACGTGGGCGTCACGGCGCGACGAGGCCCCGTTCCTGCTCCGGGCCGCCCGCCGCTCGCGTCAGACGCCCACCCAACTCCCGCAGACAGCCCACCAGTTCCGGCGGCTCCCGTACCTCGAACTCGCAGTCGACCATCGCCATCCGCACCGCCAGCCACTCGACGGAGTCGCCCGCGGAGGAGCGCAACCGACAGCTGTGGTCGTCGATCGGCTCGGGCGCACCGAGCCAGGCGGGCAGGCGCGCCGCGACGAACTCGGCGGGTGCGGCGAAGGTGACGTCGAACGCGTACGTCTGCTGCCGGCGGAACATCGACTGCCGCAGATACTCCGCCGCGCTCCCCGTAGGCAGCTCGCGCGGTGTGAACCGCGACCCCGTCGCGAAGGGCTCGGTGACCCGGTCGACGCGGAACGTACGCCAGTCCTCGCGATCGAGGTCGTATGCGACGAGGTACCAGCGACGGCCGGTGGAGACGAGCCGATAGGGCTCGGTCAGCCGTTGCGACGGCGTCCCGTCCCCTGAGCGATACGCGAACCGCAGGCGCTCCCGACCGGCGACGCACGACGCCATCACGGTCAGTGTCTCGGGCGCGATGCTCGCCCCGTCTCCGCTGGTCAGCGGCGTGGTCGCGGCCTGGAGTGTGGCGACGCGGTGGCGCAGCCGGGACGGCAGCACCTGTTCGAGTTTGGCCAGCGCCCGCACCGACGCCTCGTCCACGCCCTCGACGGCGTGCCCGGCGCCGGCCCGCAGCCCTACCGCGATGGCCACCGCCTCCTCGTCGTCGAGCACGAGCGGCGGCATCGCCTTCCCCGCGACCAGCCGGTACCCGCCGTCGGCCCCCTTGGTCGCCTGCACCGGATACCCCAGTTCCCGGAGCCGGTCGATGTCCCGCCGGACGGTACGACGGGACACCCCGAGCCGCTCGGAGAGCTCGCCGCCGGGCCACTCGCGAGGCGTCTGGAGGAGGGAGAGGAGCTGGAGCAGCCGGGCCGGTGTGTCCGTTGTCATGAGTTCGAGGATGCCGCACAACTAGGACACGATCTGACCTATTGGGGCCATAGCTTTTGAGACATGACCTCCACCGAGACCACTCTCAGCAGCCCGGCCGACGCGGCCGACCGACGGCGCTGGCTCGCCCTCGCCATCGTGATGACCGCGGCCTTCATGGACCTGGTCGACGTCACGATCGTCAACATCGCGATCCCCTCGATCCAGAAGGACGCGGGCGCCTCGTTCAGCCAGATCCAGTGGATCACGGCGGGCTACGCGCTCGCCTTCGCCGCCGGGCTCATCACCGGAGGGCGGCTCGGCGACATCCACGGCCGCAAGCGGCTCTTCCTCCTCGGCATAGGCGGCTTCACGATCGCCTCGGCCCTGTGCGGCTTCGCCGCGAACCCGGAGATGCTCGTCGCCTCCCGCATCCTGCAGGGCGCAATGGCCGCGATGATGGTGCCGCAGGTCCTGTCGATCGTGCACGCCACCTTCCCGGCGCACGAGCGGGGCAAGGTCTTCGGCCTCTTCGGCGCGATCGTGGGACTGGGGGCCGTGTCCGGTCCGCTGCTCGGCGCGCTGCTCACCGAGTGGAATCTGTTCGGTCTGGAGTGGCGGCCGATCTTCCTCATCAACCTGCCGGTGGGGGTGGCCGCGCTGATCCTGGGCCGCCGGTTCATCAGCGAGTCCAAGGCCCCGCAGGCGCTGAAGCTCGACCTCGTCGGCGTCGCCCTGGTCACCCTCGGAATGCTGATGCTGATCTACCCGCTGACCCGGGGCCGTGAGTTGGGCTGGCCGCTGTGGGGGTACGTGTCGATGGCCGGCGCCCTCGTCGTCTTCGCAGCGCTGGTGGGGTACGAGAAGCGGAAGACGCGGATCGACGGTTCCCCTCTCGTCGAGCTCTCGCTGTTCAAGGTGAAGAGCTTCGCGGCGGGCATCGCTGTACAGACCGTCTTCGGAGTCGCGCTCGGCATCTTCTTCCTGGTCTGGACGCTGTACATGCAGAGAGGCCTGGGATGGAGCCCGCTGCGGGCCGGTCTGACCGGGGTGCCGTTCTCGATCGCCGTGTCGGCGGCGGCGGGCATGTCGGTGCAGCTGCTGGTGCCGCGCTTCGGGCGCAAGGTACTGCAGGCGGGCGCCCTGATCATGGCGGTCGGCGTGCTGCTCTACATCTGGGAGTCCGACCGCTACGGGATGTCCATCGCCTCCTGGCAGATGGCGCTTCCGCTGGTGGTCATGGGCGCGGGCATGGGCTTCATCGTGGCCCCGCTGACGGACGCGGTGCTGTCGGAGGTCCCGCGGGAGCACTCCGGATCCGCCTCCGGCCTCATCAACACCGTGCAGCAGATGGGCAACGCGCTGGGGCTCGGGCTGGTGTCGGTCCTCTTCTTCGGCGAGATCAGCGACCGGCTGACCCGGGTGCAGGTGGGCCCCGCCTTCGTGCACGCCTTCCAGTACGCGCTGGGCTGGGTCGCGGCGGTGATGGCGGTCATCTTCCTGCTGATGTTCGCCCTGCCGAAGAAGCCGGCGCAGCACGTGGAGGGCGCGGCGGCCGAGCCCGATTCGGTCGAGGACAAGAAGGAGCCGGTGCTCGTCCCGTGAGCCACGGGCGACGTACTGTGCGCCCTCGCTGAAGGGCCCGGCACCTCAGGTGCCGGGCCCTTCTCTTGCGTTGCCCGGCACAGCCCGTTTTTGCGGCCAGACACCAACACAAGTCCGTTCATGCCCGAATCGCGCCCGAACCTGTTTACTTTTCGGAAATCCGGGCGTAGCCTCCGAGTGAAACCACAGGTTCGGGCATCAGGTGGAGGCGAACGGACATGTACGCACCGGAGCGGCAGCAGGAGATCCTCCGGCTCGCCCGTGACGGCGGCAGGGTGGACGTGCTGTCCCTGGCGGAGGAGTTCCAGGTCACAGCGGAGACCATCCGCCGGGATCTGAAGACCCTGGACCGCGCGGGTCTCGTACGCCGTGTGCACGGTGGAGCGATACCGGCCGGGCGCCTGGACTTCGAACCCGACCTCGCCGAGCGCGAGTCCACCGCGGCCGACCAGAAGGACCGCATCGCCGAGGCCGCGGTCGCCGAGCTGCCGGCCGACGGCACGGTGATCCTGGACGCGGGCTCGACGATCGCCCGCCTCGCCGGGGCGCTGCCCCTGGAGGCGACTCTCACCGTCGTCACCCATAGCCTGCCCATCGCGGCCCGCCTCGCGGACCACCCCGGCATCCAGCTCCATCTCGTCGGGGGGCGCGTACGGCACCGTACGCGCGCCGCCGTGGACGCCTGGGCGCTGCGGGCATACGGCGAGATCCGCGCCGATGTGCTGTTCATCGCCGCCAACGGCTTCTCCGCCGACTACGGACTGACCACCCCCGACCTCGCCGAGGCCGCCGTCAAGCGCGCGACCATGCGCGCCGCGCGCCGCGTGGTGCTGCTCGCCGACTCCTCCAAGAGCGGCCAGGAGCACTTCGCCCGCTTCGGCGACCTGAGCGATGTGGACCTGCTGATCACCGACCGGGGGCTGAGCCCCGAAGACGCCGCCACCATCGAACGCGGTGGCACCGAAGTGCTGTGTGTATAGAGCGGCAAGCGGCGCGAAAGCGCCGCGTTGTCCAAGCGGCACGAACGTGCCGTGTGTTGAGAAACGAGTGCGCATGATCCTCACCGTCACCCCCAACCCGTCCCTCGACCGTACGTACGAGGTCCCGTCGCTCGACCGCGGCGAGGTCATCCGGGCCACCGGCGAACGCATGGACCCGGGCGGCAAGGGCGTGAACGTCTCGCGCGCGGTCGCGGCCGCCGGACAGCGCACGGTCGCCGTACTGCCCCTGGGCGGAGCGCCCGGCGCACTCGTCGCCGACCTGCTCGACGCGCAGGGCATCGAGGTCGCCCCGGTCCCGGTCGCCGGGGCCACCCGCTCGAACATCTCGGTCGCCGAACCCGACGGCACCCTGACGAAGATCAACGCCCCCGGCCCCGAACTCTCCGCCACCGAGGCCGAACTCCTCCTGGAGACCGTCCGGCAGCAGTACCGCGCCGGCGACACCGACTGGATCACCTGCTGCGGCAGCCTGCCCCGCGGGCTCGCCCCGTCCTGGTACGCCGACCTCGTCGCCCGCGCGCACGCGGCGGGAGCCCGGATCGCGCTGGACACCTCGGGCCCGGCGCTGCTCGCGGCGCTGCGCGAGCGGCCCGACGTGGTGAAGCCCAACGCCGAGGAGCTCGCGGAAGCCGTCGGGCGCCCCCTAGCCACGGTGGGCGACGCGGTGAAGGCGGCCGAGGAATTGCGCGAGCTGGGCGCGCACGCCGTGCTCGCGAGCCTCGGCGCGGACGGGCAGTTGCTCGTGGACGCGACGGGTGCCTGGTTCGGCAGCGCGCGCGTCGATGTCGTGCGCAGCAACGTGGGCGCCGGCGACTCCTCGCTGGCCGGCTTCCTGATCGCCGGCGGCAACGGCCCCGAGGCCCTCGCCTCCGCTGTCGCCCACGGCGCCGCGGCCGTCCGACTCCCCGGCAGCGTGATGCCGGGTCCGGCCGACCTCGACCCCTCCGCCGTGACCGTCACGTCGGAGGTCCCGGTGGACCTCGCACTCACGGAGCCCGTGTCATGAACACCGGATCGCTTTGCTGCGGCGCGCGCGGATCGCTTCCCCACGGCGAGTACGGCCGGCCGGGCTACGTCGAGTACGGCTCACCTCGCGCCGGCGAGTACGGCTCACCTCGCTACGGTGCGTGCGGATCGCTTCCTCGCGATGTGCGCGGGTCGCTTCCCAACGGCGTGCGTGGATCACTCTTCCTCCGTGCGCGCAGATCGACTCCGCCCGGCGTGCGCGCCCCGCACCCCGGATCGCGTACCGGGCTGGTGAGCCCGGCGGCACGCCCCTCCCGTACGCCTCCTGAACCGGCCCTGAAGCGGCGGGGGCTCCCCTTCCCCGCCGCAACCATCCGGAAGTGGGGTCCCCCCGGCCCCGCGACCGGCGAGAGGCGGGGTTTCCCCGGCCCCGCCTCTTCCACTCACCGCACCACTCCTCTCACCCCCCTCGCCGGTCTCACCCGGCCTTCCCCTGTCACCTCTGTCCCCGCTGAGCGCAACACCCCCGTCCCCACCCCCGCCCACACCTCCCCCCGGGCGATACGCGTGCGAAGGAGCCCGCGATGAGCGAGATGATCACCGCGGACCTGGTCGACCTCGACCTGTCCGCCGATACGAAGGAAGCGGCGGCGCGCGCCCTCGCCGAGCGCATGGTCGCCAAGGGTCGGGTCACCGACCTCGACGGCTTCCTCGCCGACGTGGCCGCTCGTGAGGCCCAGATGCCGACCGGCCTGGACGGCGGCATCGGCATCCCGCACTGCCGGAGCGAACACGTCACCGAGCCGACGCTCGCCTTCGGACGCAGCGCGGCCGGGATCGACTTCGGCGCGCCGGACGGGCCCGCCGACCTGATCTTCCTGATCGCCGCCCCGGCCGGAGCGGACGACGCCCACCTCACGATCCTGTCGTCCCTCGCCCGCCAGCTGATGAACGCCGAGTTCACCTCCGAGCTGCGGGCCGTGGACGACGCGGCAGCCGCGGCAGCGCTCATCCGCGGGGACGAGCCCCCGGCGGCCGCGACCGCGGCCGCCTCCGAGGACTCCGCGACGGTGTCGAATGCGGCGGCCTCCGCCGGCACCGTCACGGACGGCAAGGCCCCGGTGCCGGGTGCGACCGTCGACGACGGAACCGCCCCGGCGCCGGGCGCCACCGACACGGAGGGCGCGCAGCCGTTCCGTATCGTCGCCGTCACTTCCTGCCCCACCGGCATCGCGCACACCTACATGGCGGCCGAGTCGCTGGAGAACGCGGGCCGCGAGGCGGGCGTCGAAGTGGCCGTCGAGACGCAGGGCTCGGCCGGCTTCACCCGGCTCGACCCGGCGGTGATCGCCGCCGCCGACGGCGTGATCTTCGCGCACGACGTACCGGTTCGGGACAAGGACCGCTTCGCCGGCAAGCCGACGGTCGACGTCGGTGTGAAGGCGGGCATCAACAAGCCCGCCGAACTGATCTCCGAGGTGCGGGACAAGGCCGCACGCGGTGAGGTGACCGCGGGCTCCGCCCCCGGCACACCCGTGGAGCGCGCCGGTGAGTCCGGCGAGGGCTACGGCACCAAGCTCCGCAAGTGGCTGATGTCCGGCGTGAGTTACATGGTCCCGTTCGTCGCGGCGGGCGGTCTGCTGATCGCCCTCGGCTTCGCGATCGGCGGCTACAAGATCAACAAGGCGCCGTCGGTCATGGACCACTTCCTGTGGACCCAGGCGGACAGCTGGGGCGCGCTGTTCTTCCAGATCGGCGTCGTCTCCTTCGGCTTCCTCGTCCCGGTCCTGGCCGGCTACATCGCCTACGGCATGGCGGACCGGCCAGGCCTCGTGCCCGGCTTCGTCGGTGGCGCGATCTCCCTCACCATCAACGCGGGCTTCCTCGGCGGCCTGGCCGCCGGTCTCATCGCCGGTGGTGTGGTGATCGGGATCCAGAAGGTCAAGATCCCGGCGGCGTTGCGCGGCATCATGCCGGTGGTGGTGATCCCACTGATCTCCGCGGCGATCGTCGGATTCCTGATGTTCGTGGTGATCGGCAAGCCAATCGCCTCCGCCCAGAAGGGCATGACCGACTGGCTGAACAGCCTCACCGGCACCAACGCCATCCTGCTCGGCATGCTGCTCGGCCTGATGATGTGCTTCGACCTCGGCGGCCCGGTCAACAAGGTCGCGTACACCTTCGCCACCGCCGGTATCGCGGTCGCGAGCCCCAGCGACTCGGCCATGAAGATCATGGCCGCGGTGATGGCGGCCGGTATGGTCCCGCCGCTCGCCATGGCGCTGGCGACGACCGTGCGCGGCAAGCTCTTCACCCAGACCGAGCGCGAGAACGGCAAGGCGGCCTGGGTCCTCGGCGCCTCCTTCATCTCGGAGGGCGCGATCCCGTTCGCGGCCGCCGACCCGCTGCGCGTCATTCCCGCCTCCATGGTGGGCGGCGCGGTCACCGGCGCCCTGTCGATGGCCTTCGGCGCCACGCTGCGCGCCCCGCACGGCGGCATCTTCGTGGTCCCGCTGATCGGCAACCCGTTCCTCTATCTGATCGCCATCGCGGCCGGTGTCTGTGTCACCACCGCCCTGGTGGTCGTCCTGAAGGGCATGCGGAAGCAGGCCCCGGCGGGTGCCGCCACGGAGGTCGCGGACACCGCGATATCTGCCAAGGCCAACTCGAAGGAGCCGGTCGCGGCCTGAACCGCCGAACCGCCTGCCCCTTTAGGGCGCCTGTGAGGTGTTCACCGCATCTGCGAGATGCATCACGGTCCGGGATCAAAGTCCCGGACCGTGGTGTCTACTGGGGCGTATGCCTGAGCACGTGTCGATGTTCCAGTTGGTGGGCCTGCCCGTCCTCGCCCTGGTGACCGCCATCTGCGTCGTCGGCCTGGGACGCCTCCGGCGTCGGCACCGCTTCGAGGCCTCCGCCCGGCGCCACCATGAAACACTCCGGGCCATGCCCGAACAGCGCCGGTCCGGCCCCGCCACGGAGTCCGTGGAACTCACCCCGGAGGAGCGCGCCGCCTTCGCGGGTCTGGTACGCCGGTTCAGCGACAGTCGCCGCCCGTAGTGGACGATGCGGGGGCACCGGGCGCTCCGTGAGCGGCATGCGGGGCGCAGGGCTCCGCGCCGCGATGTCTGGGGCGCACGGCGGTGCGGGGGTGCGCGGCGGTGCGGGCGTGCGCGGCAGCGTCAGCCGAGCCGTGCCGCGCGCCGTTCCATCGCGTCCCGCGCCGCTTCCTCCGTCGCGTACACCTCGCACATATGACGCCGATCCGGCGTCGCCGTGTGCTCGACCTCCCACAGGGAGATCTCCCGCCCGTCGCGCAGCAGGAACGCGTGCTCGTAGAGCGAGAAGCACAGCCCCGCCTGGCCCGCGCGGCACGGGCGCCCGAAGGCCTGGGTGATCTGATGGGCGGACGCCTCGCGCAGCAGGAGCGACGTGATGTCGGCTCCCGGCCGGTCCGGGTTCTCCGCCCGTCGCAGCAGCCGGCGCGCATGGTCGGCCGAGTCGTCGGGCACGTACGCGTGACGCGGCTCGGGGATCGTCGGCAGCTGCACCAGCACGGGCAGTTCGAAGTCCGGGGCGTCCGGCGGCAGCGGGAGCCGGGCCGTGGCGGCGCGCAGCTCCTCCTCGTCGACGTACACCTCATGCTGCGGCTCGCTGCCCGGCGCCGTGTTGTGCACGAGCTCCCACAGCGTGACCGCCGAGCCGTCGGCGAGCAGCCAGGTGTGCCGGTACGTCTCCCGGTGCAGCCCCGCGCTGTGGTGCGCGGAGTGCAGCGAACTGTCGTGCGCCAGCGCGCAGTCGAGCCGCCTTATCGTCTCGTCGGGCAGCTCGAAGGAGTTCAGGGCGCGACCGAGGAGTCGCGCGAGATGCTCCTCCGGAGACTCGGGCGACTCGGGTGGTTCGTACGCTGCTGTCTCGTACGGAACGCTCAAGGTTTCTCCCGGCGTTGCTGCATGTCACCTTGTGGGTGCATACCGTAGCCCCTCGGTCGGACATCATGTCCGCGAACCGAGAAAACGTACGGACGGAAAACGGGCGGGCCGCGCGGCAAGTTCCCACGCGGCCCGCCCGGGCGTCAAAAGGCCCTCGTCAGACGGCACTTCCGGCGGTCCACGCGCTCCATGACATGTTCCAGCCGTTGAGCCCGTTCTCCGGCGCGACCGTCTTGTCGGGCGAATTCTTGACCGTCACGACGTCCCCGATGAGGGAGTTGTCGTAGAACCACTTGGCGGTCGTGTCCCCCTGAGCGCCCTGCGCATCGGCGAGGCCCACACAGCCGTGGCTGGTGCCCTGCCGACCGAAGGGAGGATTGCCCTTGTTGTACCAGTAGTTGCCGTGGATGAAGGTCCCCGACGACGTCAGTCGCATCGCGTGCGGCACGTCCGGGATGTCGTACTCGCCGCCGTAGCCGACCGTCGAGCCGTTCATCCGCGTCTGGACGAACTTCTCCGAGATCACCATCTGCCCGTTGTACGTGGTGTGCTGCGGGCTGCCCGCCGAGATCGGAACCGACTTGAGGGTCTTGCCGTCGCGCACCACCGTCATGGTCTGCGTGTTCACGTCGACCGTGGAGACCTGGGAGCGCCCGATGGTGAAGGTGACCGTCTTCTTCTGCACCCCGTAGACGCCGTTCGCGCCCTCGACCCCGTCCAGGTCGATCTTCATCGTGACCTTGGACCCGGCCTTCCAGTACTCCTGGGGCCGGAAGTCGAGCCGATCCGTCCCGAACCAGTGCCCCACCACCTGCTGTCCGCTGCTGGAGCTGATCGTGATGTGCGACTGCACGGCCTTCTTGTCGCTGATCGCCTTGTCGAAGTTGAAGGAGACCGGCATGCCGACACCGACCGTGGCGCCGTTGTCGGGTGTGTACGTACCGATGAAGCTGTTGCTCGAAGAGACCGTCGTGAAGATGGAGTTGGCGGCGGAGGTCCGCCCGTTCGCGTCCTTCGCGGTCACCGAGATCTGATACTTCGTCCCCCGCTCCAGCTGCTCCTTCGGCTTCCATGAGCTGCCGTTCGCGGAAATCGCCCCCGGTACGGCCGTCCCGGTCCCGGCCACCGCCATCTTCACGTCGGTCAGCCTGCCGTCGCTGACCTTCACCCCGGTCGCGTTGATCGACGCGCCTGTCGAACCGTCCTTGGCCGAGATGGCGATCTTCGCCGTGGACGTCTTGGCCGTGTTCTGGCCGTCCTTGCCGCTCTTGCTGTCGGCGTTGGCGTTGCCGCCGCAGGCGGTGAGGGTGAGGGCGCCGACCATCAGGGCGGCACAGGCCCCCAGTGCGCGCCGCGCTGTTATGTCCGGCGTTGTCACGGGCTGCTCCCAGTTCTCGTGATGTGCGTGATCCGCTCCAGTGCGTGGAGAAAGAGCGAGCCGAAGCGGGAGGGGTTCCCTCGGCCCGCTCCGCACGCCATCACGTGACAGAACCGGGACAATCACTCCTTGGCGAACCACGCCTGCCTGCGCAGACGCGGGATCAAGGCGGTCATCCCGGAGAAGGCCGATCAGGCCGCGAACCGTAAGAAGCGCGGCAGGGACGGTCGACCAGTGGCCCATGACGCCGAGCAGTACAGGGAGCACAACACGGTGGAACGCTGCATCAACAAGATCCGGGCATGGCGGGGCCCGGCCACGCGCTACGACAAGACGCCCGCGAGCTACATGGCGGGGCTCCAACTACGCGGATCCATCATCTGGATACGCAGCCTCAACCCGGGGCCGCGGTCGCGGCGCCCGGCTGGCAAGCCGGACGCCGCGACCGCTTGGGTCAGGCCGACGCGGTAACCGCTCCGCCGAGGTGCCGGGCGAAGAACCGGACCGCGCTGTCGACCTCGAACCGAGGCAGCTCCTTGTGCTTGCCCGAGTTCACGTGCAACGACTTCTCCTTCGAGGCGAAGGCGTCGAACAACGCGAGACCCTCCTCGCGCGAGATGTGCTCGTCGTCCCACTGCATGTCGAACTCGATCGGGATGGTGATCAGCTTCGCCTTCTCGGCCAGGACATCGGGCCAGTGCTGACCGAAGACCGCGGCCGTGACCCTGGGTTCGACCGCCACGAACGGTACGCCGATCGCGGTGCCCATGTTGATGCCCCAGAAGCCGACCAGCCCGTCGGTGCCGATCTCCGGGAGTTCCTGGAGGGCATCCAGGGTCGCCTGGTACTCGGGCACGGCGAGCCCCGCCAGATAGTCGTTGTAGCGCACGACGATCGGGCCTTCCGGCTCACCCGCCGCCCTCGCCCGGAACAGCTCGGCGATCTCCGCCTCGTCGTGCTCCGTACGCGGCCGGTCGCCGTGACCGGGCGCGTCGATGACGGCGACGTGGAAGCCGCACCCGGTCACGAGGCGCTGGGCGCGGCCGGACATCGCCGGGTGCTTCTTGTGGTTGCCGCCGCCGTGGGCCATCAGGACCAGGGGTGCGCGATCGGCCGCATTGGAGGCCGACGACCAGAGGACGCCGGGGATGCCGCCCACGGTGAAGTCGCGTTCGAGCATGCCGTTCGACGACGACTCGGCGGTGAACTGCAGAGAGTGCATGGGTATTGCCTTTCGGGAGTGCCTTGTTGTCGAGGCGCTCCCGGCGAGACCTACGTCAATCGCCGGCCGTGACGGCAAGGGGGAGCACCCACATGGATACAGCGTTCATGGGTCTCACCTCCTCGGGCGGTGTCACGGTCGACTGGAAGATATCGCAACGATCATCATCCCTCCAACCCTTTTCCCGCGCGTGATCCCAACTCCAGACAGGCCCTAGACGCCCCCGTAGAGCTCCCCGTACGACGGCCACAACCCGCCCGGCCCGTCCACCGACTCCGCCGCCCGCACCGCCCGGACGATCGCGCGCGTCACCAGGTCCGCGCCCGCCGCGAGGACCTCGTTGAGCGCGAGGGGGTTCTCGACGGCGAGCGGCCGGGCGCCCGTGGCCAGTGCGAACACCGTGTCCCCGTCGTTCAGGAGATGCACCGGCCGCACGGCGCGCGCGATCCCGTCGTGTGCCGTGCCCGCAAGCTTTTGCGCCTGCGCGCGGGTCAGATCGGCGTCGGTGGCGACGACGGCGAGCGTGGTGTTCAGCGGGGGAGGAGCGTTCCTCGCGGCCGCCTCGGCAAGCCGCCGCCGGGCCGCCTCGTGCATTTCGACCGACGGGAGCGATGTGCGCCCCTGCAGCAACTCCCCGTACAGTGCCCCCGTTTCCGGTTCCATCGCCGAACCCGCCGCGTTGGCCACCACCAGCGCCGCCACCGTGATCCCGGACTCGAGCACGGCGCTCGCCGTCCCGATCCCGCCCTTGATCAGCCCGATCGCCGCCCCCGTGCCGGCGCCCACGCACCCTTCGCGCACTGGCGCGCCCGGCTCACTCGCGTCCGCCGCCTCGACCGCGCCCCGCCCCGTGGACGCGTCCGGCCTGGCCCGGAAGTCGCCGCCGCGGCCCAGATCGAAGACACAGGCGGCGGGCACGACCGGCACGACGTGCGCCGGGTCGGGGCCCACCCGCACCCCGCGCCCCCGCTCCTCCAGCCAGGCCATCACGCCGGACGCCGAGTCCAGCCCGTACGCGCTGCCGCCGGTCAGCACGACCGCCTCGACCTTCTGCACGAGGTTGCGTGGATCCAGCGCGTCCGTCTCCTTGGTGCCGGGACCACCGCCGCGTACGTCCACGGCCGCGATCGCACCGCCCTCAGGGGCGAGCACCACCGTGGTGCCGGTGAGCCAACCGTCACCGATGCGCGTCGCGTGCCCCACCCGCAGGCCCGCCACATCCGTCAGAGCGTCAACTGTCATGCCGCCAGTGTTCCTCGGCCGCACGGCTCAGTGGCGGCATGTGCTGCACGGCCCCGGCGGGGACACGGGCCGCACGGCTCCGCGGCGGCCCGGCCGCGGGGGAGCGCGGCTCACCCTCCCTAAGCGGCCCTCGTCCCTTCCCGCACGACCATCCGCGCCGTCAGCGTCACCCCGACCGCCACCGCCAGCGCCGATACGATGCCCGCCGCGAGCACCGCCCAGTCGCCCAGGAACGTGCAGAGGATGACCAGCAACGCGGTGGTCGGCAGCACGAGCTGCTGCGCGATGCCCACCTTGAAGTAACGGGAGTGCAGCACCCAGACCGTGAGCAGGTACAGCGCCGCCGGCAGCGTCACCGCGGCGGACGCCGCGAGCGTCGAGATGTGTGCCGTGCCGACCGCCTGCTCGACCGCGACCTCCAGCCCCGCGCCGATCGCGGCGGCCGACGCGAAGATCAGGTAGTGCCCGTACCCCCACAGGAACGCCTGTGCGTTGGATCGCAGATGCCCATGGATCGGCACCACGAAGTAGATCCACCAAGCGGAGAAGACAATCAGCAGCCCACCCGCGGCGATCGGCAACAGCTCCCCCAGCGCGTCGTGCTCGTCCACGCCTGCCTTCACGGCGACCGTGGCCGCGGCGATCGTCTCGCCGAGCACGATGATGGTGAACAGGCCGTACCGCTCGGAGATGTGATGCGCATGCCAGGACGTGGTGAAGTCCTTCTCCGCGTACACCGGGACGCACAGTTCGGCGGTCGCCATCACCAGGAACACCCAGGGGCGGCCGGACTCGGGCAGGATCAGCAGCCCCAGCCAGCCGATCAGGCACAGCAGCACGCCGCCCGCGTACCGCAGCGCCATGGTTCTCTCGGCCCCTTCGGCGGACCGCGCCACCCGCAGCCACTGCGCGATCATCGCGAACCGCATGATCGCGTATCCGAGCCAGACGAGCAGGAACTGGTGGTTCTCGAACGCTTGCGACACTCCGGCCGCGAGCACGAGGACGCCGGCGATCTGCACCAGCGTGACGACCCGGTAGAGCGCGTCGTCGTTGTCGTATGCCGAGGCGAACCAGGTGAAGTTCATCCAGGCCCACCAGATCGAGAAGAAGATCATCGCGTAGTTGAGGATGCCCTCGCCGGCGTGGCCCGCGGCCACGGCGTGCACCAGCTGGGCGCCCGCCTGGGCAATGGCCACGACGAAGCACAGGTCGAAGAAGAGCTCCAGCGGCGACGCCACCCGATGGGCCTCGTCCCGCTCCCGGGCGGTCATTCTGCGCAGCGGCCCTCGCGGGGCCGGCCGGGGCGGGGGAGCGGAATCGGGTGCGGTACTGGACGTCATACGGCCAAGCACAGCAGAAAACTCCCGGGAACTCCTGCTGTGGCAGTTCACCAGCTCCTGCACCGCCTGTCGTGCCGTCTGCCCCGTCTGCCCCGTCTGTCCCGCCTGCCCTGCGACCTTCGGTGCCCGTCCCGCCGTCCGGGCAGCCGGCCCTGCCGTCCGCCTGCGGCGTCGCGCCCGCCCGGGTGCCGGGGCCCCGGCCGGGCCGGACTGGGCCGGGACCGGGACCCCCTCGGCGTACTCTTGACGCATGAGTACCGCCCCTGCCCCCGAACCGCGCGATCCGAAACCGGCGCTGGTCTTCGACGACCCGCTGAGCCAGCAGTCCTCGGACGACACGGACCGTGGGTGGGGCGAGCGGGCCGACAGCGGCGGCGACAGTGCGGCGGACCTGAAGCGCTTCCTCGACGAGAAGCCGCCCCACCACATCTGAGCCCAGCTCTTGGGAATCCGAGTCCGAGCCCAGCTCTTGGGAATCCCAGTCCGAGCCCGTCCCGTCGAGTTCTGTGCCCCTCCCGCGAGATTCTCGGCCCAGGCCCGGATCCTCGCCGTCAGTCCCGGGTGTGTCCCGAACCGCGCTGTGCCACCAGGGTGTCGCGGATCTCCTTCAGTACCTCCAGCTCGGTCACCTCGAGGACCTCGTGCGTGCCCTCCTTCGCCTTTCGGCGGGCCTCCACCCGTGCCAGGTACTTGGCCATCGGCAGGACCATCAGGAAATAGACGACGGCGGCGGTGATCACGAAGCTGAGTGTTGCGCCCAGCACCGAGCCCCACAGGATCCGGATGCCTGTCGCGTGGTCCCCGCTGCCGGTGCACGGGCTCTTGAGGCAGGAGCTGTAGCTGTCGAGGTTCTTCGTGCCGATCGCACCGACCAGTGGGTTGATGACGCCCTTCACGACCGAGTTGACGATGTTGGTGAAGGCCGCGCCGATGACCACCGCGACGGCCAGATCGACGACGTTGCCGCGCATCAGAAAGGCCTTGAAGCCGTCCCAGACACCGGGTTGCTTCTTCTCGCTCACAAAGAGCCCCCTCCGCACAAGTTGTGGAACAAACAGCTCCGCAACCTACGTCAGGGCCCGCCGGACCTGTCTAATTCGCCAGCTCGAGGGAGCGACTTGACACCGATTCGTCACTCAGCACAGCGTCACCGCCAGCCGTGCGGTGGCACTCGCGCCGGCCAGCCGCGCCGCCGTCGACCGAGGGACGGAGAGGACGATCAGCGCCCCGGTCTCGGTGGCGCCGACGTCCGGCACCTCGGTCACCCGCGCCCCGGCCGCGACCACTCGGGCCTGGCCGCCGCTGTCCGCCGCGACGACATCGACCCGGTCGCCCGGCCGCAACAGCCGCACTGTGGCACCGTCGGAGATCCGCACCGGCGCCGTCACGGTCTCGACCGTGTGCCGCTCGCGTACGGGAGGGGGCGCGGTGGTGGAGGCGGCGGCCGGATGCCCTCGCGTCCGCTCGGCGTCACGAGGGCCGGCCGCGACCAGGGCCGCCGCGGTGACAGCGAGCCCCGCGGCCACGGCGCGCCGCTTGTGCCGTGCGAGGCGCCGCAGCTGATACCGCCCGCCGCGTACGCGTACGGGAGCGAAGTGGGGCACCTCGCAGGTCGGAGGTGCGTCCGTGCCGGGCGGGCGTACGAGCGCTTCCGTGCCGGGCGGGCTTACGAGAGGGGAGAGCTGTGCCATGGTGACCACCACCTGCGACGAGAGATCGGCTTGCGATCCCACGATGAGGCCTCGCGGCGAAGCCCGTCGGCGCCCGTGCACCACCGACGGGTTGTGGACAACTCCCTCACTCGAACGGGAAGTTCCGTACCCCTGTGAGCGGCGCTAGGGCAGCGTGAACCCCGGATCCATCCCTCCCAGCGCCGTCGTGCACAGACAGTCCCGCGTCTCGTTCGCCGGCAGCCCCGCGACCGCGTCGAAGAGCACCCCCCGCAGCCGGTCCACATTGGCCGCGAACACCTTCAGTACCTCGTCGTGCGAGACGCCCTCACCGGTCTCGGCGCCCGCGTCGAGGTCGGTGACGAGGGTCAACGACGTGTAGCAGAGCTCCAGTTCGCGGGCGAGCGCGGCCTCGGGGTGGCCCGTCATCCCCACCACCGACCAGCCCTGCGCCTGGTGCCAGAGCGATTCGGCGCGGGTGGAGAACCGGGGCCCCTCGATCACCACGAGCGTGCCGCTGTCCACCGGCTCCCAGTTCTGCCCGCGCGCCGCTTCGAGGGCGACCTTGCGCCCGACGGGGCAGTACGGGTCGGCCAGCGACACATGCACCACGTTCGGCACGGTGCCGTCCGGCAGCGGCATCCCGTCGAAGTATGTCTGCGTCCGCGACTTCGTACGGTCCACCACCTGGTCCGGCACGAGCAGCGTCCCGGGCCCGTACTCCGGTCGCAGTCCGCCCACCGCGCAGGGCCCGAGGATCTGGCGTGCGCCGACGGAGCGCAGCGCCCACAGGTTGGCCCGGTAGTTGATGCGGTGCGGCGGCAGATGGTGGCCGCGGCCGTGGCGGGGGAGGAAGGCGACCCGTCGCCCGGCGATCTCGCCGAGGAGCAGGGAGTCGCTGGGTGGTCCGTAGGGGGTGTCGACCTGTATCTCGGTGACGTCGTCCAGGAAGGAGTAGAAGCCCGAGCCGCCGATGACACCGATCTCGGCCCGGGCCGTCGCCTGCTCCCCGCCCGGGCTCTGTGCGTTCTCCGTGTTCGCCATGGTCCGCACCCTAACCGGGTCGGGGAACGCCGAAGACCCTGCCGCCGGACGACGACAGGGTCCTGTAAGAACTGGCCCCGCGAAAGCCGGGGGCAGGCCTTACGAAGTGTTACGCGGCGGAGCTGCTGGACGAGCCGGTTCCCGACGACTTCGAGTCCGAGGACGACGAGGACGACGAGGTCGTCGACGACGAGGACGAAGAAGAGGTCGACGGCTTCGCCGACGCGGGCGAGCTGCTCGACGAGGAGCCGCGGCTGTCGTTGCGGTAGAAGCCGGAGCCCTTGAAGACAATGCCGACGGCCGAGAACACCTTCTTCAGGCGGCCACCGCAGTTGGGGCACTCGGTCAGGGCATCGTCGGTGAACTTCTGCACCGCCTCAAGGCCCTCGCCGCACTCGGTGCACTGGTACTGGTAGGTCGGCACTTGTCTTCCTCCTGGCACTCTCACTCAATGAGTGCTAACGACGGTCCATAGTGACGTATTCCGCGAGATCAGTCCACTGTCACCGGCACTCGGTGACCGACGCCACGTGCGACGGTGCGACTCGGGGCCCGGGTCGTCAGCCGTGACCGCAGGGCCAGCAGCGTGACCAGAGCCAGTCCCGTACCGGCCATCGGCACCAGGAAACCGGCACCGTCCCAGAGGCGGTCCTCCAGTTGTCCGGCGACCGTGACGGCCGCCGCCTGCCCGAGCGCGACCGCGCCGGTCAGCCAGGTGAAGGCCTCGGTGCGGGCGGCCTGCGGGACCAGGCCCTCGACCAGGGTGTAGCCGGTGATCAGGGCCGGAGCGATGCATATGCCGACCAGGAGGCCGATCCCGGCGAGCACGATCACGGAGTGGGCGGCCCACAGCCCGGAGGCGGTGAGCGCCAGGGCCGCGTACCCGAGGACGAGGCGTCGCTGCGGGGCCACCTTCCAGGCGATGGCGCCGCAGACGATGCCGGAGAGCATGTTGCCCGCGGCGAAGATGCCGTACAGGACGCCGTTCAGACCCGGCTCGCCGATCGACTCGCTGAACGCGGTGAGGGAGACCTGCATGCCGCCGAAGACGGAGCCGATGCCCAGGAAGGTGACGATCAGAACGCGCACTCCGGGGACCCGCAGCGCGGAATCGTGCTGCACGCGCGTGTGCCCGGCGGGAGCGACAGTGGGCTGGGTGCTCTTCTGCGCGGCGAAGAGGAGACCGCCGATCAGGGTCAGCGCGGCCTCGGTGAGCAGACCCGCGGACGGGTCCACGGCCGTGCACAGCGCCGTGGCGAGCAGCGGGCCGAACACGAAGGTCAGCTCGTCCGTGACGGACTCGAAGGCCGCCGCGGTGGTCATCAGGGGCGAGCCCTGCAGCTTCACGCCCCAGCGGGCACGCACCATGGGGCCGATCTGCGGCACCGAGGCGCCGGTCGGCACGGCGGCGACGAAAAGCGCCCACAAGGGGGCGTCGGTCAGCGCGAGCGCCGTCAGGGAGAGGCCCGACAGGGCGTGCACCAGGACGCCGGGCAGCAGGACCGCCCGCTGCCCGTGGCGGTCGGCGAGACGTCCCGTGAAGGGCGCGAACAGCGCCATGGAGACACCGGTGACGGCGGCGACGGCGCCGGCAGCTCCGTACGAGCCGGTGGTGTGCTGCACGAGCAGCACGATGGAGATGGTCAGCATCGCGAACGGCTGGCGTGCGGCGAAGCCGGGAAGCAGGAACGTCCAGGCGCCGCGTGTGCGCAGCAGCTGTCCGTACCCAGGGCGGGAGGTGACCGTGGATGCCACGGCCCGTGCCTTTCTGCCGCCTGGTAGCGCGCCCGTGCGGGGGCGCCGAGAGCTGTCCTCTTGCGCGGAACTGCGGTAGATACCGGGTCGCCCACTGCGAGGGCACCGCGGCCGCCATACGGTCGCGCCAGCTCTGCGTCAGGCAGAGTTGGTTCGATCAAGGTGCGCCTTCATCGTACAGGGACGGAGGTGTCCGGTGCCTGTGAAAACGAGCACCACGGCAGCATTCGCCTGTGAATGCCATCGCTCCTTAATGTCCCGTTTGCCGTTCCGCTCCGTTGCCCGGTGTTCCCAGCCAGCCGGCCAGCTTGCCGCCCTGGGCCACGGCGCGCAGCCGCTTCTCGGCCGCGTCCCGGACCGGATCGGTGGCCACCACGAGTAGCTCGTCGCCGTACCGCAGCACGGTCGTGGGCAGCGGCACGAAGGACTTCCCGTCCCGCACGACGAGCGTGACGGCAGCGCCCGCGGGCAGCCGTAGCTCGTTCACCTCGACGCCGTGCATCCGCGACCCCCCGGGGATCGCGACGGACAGCAGATGACCGCGCAGCCGTTCCAGGGGCGCCGATTCGATGCCGAGGTCGGCGGCCTCGGCGGCCTCGCCCAGGCGCAGCTTCCGGGCCAGCCAGGGCAGTGTGGGCCCCTGGATGAGGGTGTAGGCGACGACCAGAACGAAGACGATGTTGAAGATCCGGCGGCTCTCCGCGACACCGTTCACCATCGGGATCGTCGCCAGGATGATGGGGACGGCGCCGCGCAGCCCCGCCCAGGACATCAGCGTCTGTTCCTGCCACGGAACACGGAACGGCAGCAGGCTCACGACGACGCTCAGCGGCCGCGCCACCATGGTCAGCACCAGGCCGATGACGAGGGCGGGCCAGATGTCGTCGCCCATCTCGTGCGGCGTGACCAATAGACCGAGCAGGACGAACATACCGATCTGGGCGATCCACCCGAGTCCTTCGGCGAAGCCGCGCGTGGCGGGCCAGTGCGGCAGTTTGGCGTTGCCGAGCAGCATCGAGGCCAGATACACGGCGAGGAAGCCGCTGCCGTGGGCGAGTGCGCCGGCGGCGTAGGCGACGACCGCGATCGCCATCACGGCGATCGGGTAGAGGCCGGAGGCGGGCAGTGCCACATGGCGCAGCCCGTAGGAGCCGAGCCAGCCCACCGCGATGCCGATGGCCGCGCCGATGGCGAGCTCCAGAGCTATCTCGCCCAGCAGCGTGTACCAGTGCTCCACGGGGCCGGCCATGGAGAACGCGACGACGAGGATGACCACCGGAGCGTCGTTGAAGCCCGACTCGGCCTCCAGCACGCCCGTCACGCGCGCGGGGAGGGGGATTTTCCGCAGCACCGAGAAGACCGCCGCTGCGTCCGTCGAGGACACCACCGCACCGATGATGAGCGCCTGCCGCCACTCGAGCCCGATGAGGTAGTGCGCGCCCGTGGCCGTGATGCCGACGCTCACGGCGACGCCGACCAGCGCCAGGCAGGAGGCGGCCGGAAGCACCGGCTCGATCTCCTTCCACTTCGTGCCGAGGCCGCCCTCGGCCAGGATCACGACCAGGGCCGCGTACCCGATGACCTGGGTCAGCTCGGCATTGTTGAAGTGGATGTCGCCGATTCCGTCCTGGCCCATCGCGATGCCGATGCCCAGGTATACGAGCAGGCTGGGGAGCCCGCTGCGCGAAGAGATCCGAACCGCTGCCACCGCGACGAGCAGGACGAGCGAGCACACGAGCAGGAGCTGGTTGAGGTGGTGGACAGTCAGCGGCTGTTCCCTTCTCGCCGATCCGGGCACGGGATCAGAACAGGCCGATCCGAACGCCGGACGTTGGTACGTCAGTCCAAGTACTTCATTACCTTACCTAATTCTTGACGCTTTCTTGACACTCCAGTGGGCAAGATCGAACTCCCGTGCGCCCGGGTACCCGACTCCGCGTCAAGGCGCTGTGAGCCCTGCGCCTATGGTTGCTCCAGCACTCCAGGACCGCCTGCCGCTCGCGTTAGGACAGCAAGGACAGCGATGCCCCCCAACACCACCGCCTCTTCCGGCCAAAAGCCCGGCAAGTCCGGCAGGAAGAAGGGGCGCAAAGCCCGACTGTTCTTGATTGTCCTGGTCCTGGCCATCATCGGAGGCGTCGCCTTCGGCGCGTACTGGAGCATCAGCACCGTGCGCGCCTCCTTCCCGCAGACCAAGGGCTCCCTCACGCTGGACGGCCTGTCGGGACCCGTCGACGTGAAGCGCGACGGCAACGGCATCCCGCAGATCTACGCCTCCTCCGACGAGGACCTGTTCATGGCGCAGGGCTTCGTCCAGGCGCAGGACCGGTTCTACGAGATGGACGTGCGCCGCCACATGACCTCGGGCCGGCTCTCCGAGATGTTCGGCAAGGGCCAGGTCAAGAACGACGAGTTCCTGCGCACCCTGGGCTGGGACCGGGTGGCGAAGAAGGAGTACGACACCAAGCTGTCGGCCTCCACGAAGAAGTACCTCCAGGCGTACGCCAAGGGGGTCAACGCCTACCTGAAGGGCAAGGACGGCAAGGACATCTCCCTGGAGTACGCGGCCCTTGGTTTCACCAACGACTACAAGCCCCAGGAGTGGACCCCGGTCGACTCGGTGGCCTGGCTCAAGGCGATGGCCTGGGACCTGCGCGGCAACATGCAGGAAGAGATCGACCGCTCCCTGATGACGAGCCGCCTCGGTCCGAAGCAGATCGCCGACCTGTACCCGGACTACCCGTACAGCCGGAACAAGACGATCGTCCAGGACGGCGCGTACGACAGCATCACCAAGTCGTACGTCCAGGCCGGCTCAGGTACGGCCTCCTCGACCTCCACGGCGGGCACCGGGCTGACGAACAACGCCACGGCACCCTCCGGCTCCGGCCTGCAGAGCCAGCTGTCGGGGCTCTACAACGTCCTCGACGACCTGCCCACGGCCGTCGGCGTGAACGGCAACGGCATCGGTTCGAACTCCTGGGTCGTCGGCGGCAAGCACACCATCACCGGCAAGCCCCTGCTGGCCAACGACCCGCACCTGTCGGCCTCGCTGCCGTCGGTCTGGTACCAGATGGGCCTGCACTGCACGAGCGTCTCCAGCAAGTGCCAGTACGACGTCTCCGGCTACACCTTCGCGGGCATGCCCGGTGTGGTCATCGGCCACAACCAGGACATCGCCTGGGGCATGACCAACTCCGGGGTCGACGTCACCGACCTCTACCTGGAGAAGCTCACCGGCGACGGCTACCAGTACGGCGGCAAGGTGCTGCCCTTCACGACCCGCAAGGAGACGATCAAGGTCGCGGGTGCCGCGTCCAAGAAGATCGTCGTCCGGGAGACCAACAACGGGCCCCTGCTGTCCGACCGCGACGACGAACTCGTCAAGGTCGGCAAGAAGGCCACCGTCGACCCCGCTGCGCCCGACCGCGGCGACGGCTACGGCATTTCGCTGCGGTGGACCGCGCTGGACCCGGGCAACTCCATGGATGCCGTCTTCGAGATGGACAAGGCGTCGGACTGGCCCGAGTTCCGCAAGGCGTCCGCGTCCTTCGACGTGCCCTCGCAGAACCTGGTCTACGCCGACACCAAGGGCCACATCGGCTACCAGCTGCCGGGCAGGATCCCGATACGAGGCGAGGGCAACGGCTCGCTCCCGTCGCCGGGCTGGGACCCCGAGTACAACTGGACCGGATACATCAAGCAGGCCGAGCTGCCCTACGAGTACGACCCGAAGCGCGGCTACATCGTGACCGCCAACCAGGCCGTCGTCGACCCGGACAAGTACCCCTACACGCTCACCACGGACTGGGGCTACGGCACGCGCAGCCAGCGGATCACCGATCTGATCAAGACGAAGATCGACGGCGGCGGCAAGATCTCGACCGACGACATGCGCCAGATGCAGCTCGACAACAGCAGCGAGATCGCCAAGCTGATCGTGCCCAAGCTGCTCAAGATCGACGTCGCCGACAAGAACGTACGCGAGGCGCAGAAGCTTCTGGAGGGCTGGGACTACACCCAGGACGCCGACTCCGCGGCGGCCGCGTACTTCAACGCGACCTGGCGCAACATCCTCAAGCTCGCCTTCGGCAACAAGCTGCCCAAGGAGCTGCGGGTCAAGGGCCAGTGCCTGTGGGTCGACCCCGTCGACACCACCGGTCCCGCGGACGAGGACCAGTCGGTCCGCGAGTGCGGTCAGCGCGACGCCGACCAGGCGCAGCCGGACGGCGGCGACCGCTGGTTCGAGGTGGTCCGCAAGACCATAGACGACGAGAACAACGACTGGTGGAAGTCGCCCAAGACGCGCCTGGACAAGGCGACCGACACCCGTGACGAGCTGTTCGCGCGGGCGATGAAGGACGCTCGCTGGGAGTTGACCGCGAAGCTCGGCAAGGACATCGACACCTGGAGCTGGGGCCGGCTGCACCGCCTGTTCCTGAAGAACCAGACGCTGGGCACCGACGGTCCCGCGTTCCTGAAGTACATGCTCAACCGCGGCCCCTGGAAGCTCAGCGGCGGCGAGGCGACGGTCAACGCGACCGGCTGGAACGCGGCGGGCGGCTACGGAGTTGTCTGGGTGCCGTCGATGCGGATGGTCGTCAACCTCGGGGACCTCGACAAATCCAAGTGGATCAACCTCTCCGGCGCCTCCGGGCACGCCTACAGCGCCCACTACACCGACCAGACGGACAAGTGGGCCAAGGGTGAACTGCTGCCCTGGGCCTTCTCGGAGAAGGCCGTCGACAAGAAGACGAGCGACACTCTGGTCCTGAAGCCCTGAGAGTCGGTACGGAATCGAAGTGGCCCTCTACGCGCGCGTGGAGGGCCACTTCACGTATGCGGGGGCGTCAGCGGAAGCGGCGCACGCCGGAGGGGGTCACCACCGCGTGGACGGGACGGTCGTGCGGCTCCTCGGGCACTCGCTCGACGACCTCGGCGTCGTACAGGAGCACCACCAGCGCGGGATCGGCCCCCGCACGCTCCAGACGGGCCAGGACACGGTCGTAGGAGCCCCCGCCGCGTCCCAGACGCATGCCGCGCGCGTCGACGGCGAGACCGGGCAGCAGGACGACGTCGGCGCCCTGGACGGCCTCCGGACCCAGCCGCTCGCCGGCGGGCTCCAAGAGCGCCATCTTTCCGCCGTGTTGGACCCGTACGAGGGACTTCTCCCCGGCGTACGCCCCCCAGTCCAGGTCGTTGTCCGTCATCAGGACCGGCAGCAGCACGCGCACGCCCCGCGCGTGCAGCGCGTCCAGGAGTGCGAGGGTGCCGGGCTCGCTCCCCACGGAGACGTACGCCGCCACCGTGCGCGCGTGCGCCAGTTCGGGCAGCTCCAGGGCGCGGGCGGCCAGGGCCTCGGCCGTTTTCCGCACGTCATCGGCCGTCAACCCTTTTCTCACCAAGAGGAATCCTCGCCGCAACATTCGCTTGCCAGACTCAGGTTCACGTCCGAGGTGACTCACAGGTTGCTCCCGTACCCTTCCTAATGCGCTCATATGAGAGCGAATTAACCGGAGCCTCAGATTCCGCACATAGCCACCGGTTATGGTTGCGGGCATGACTGAGTCACACCCCAGGATCAGCAAGGCTGTCATTCCCGCAGCAGGCCTCGGCACCCGGTTCCTGCCGGCCACCAAAGCCACTCCCAAGGAGATGCTGCCGGTCGTCGACAAGCCGGCGATCCAGTACGTGGTCGAAGAGGCCGTGGCGGCGGGTCTTGACGACGTCCTGATGATCACGGGTCGCAACAAGCGCCCCCTCGAGGACCACTTCGACCGCAACTACGAGCTCGAATCGGCGCTCCAGAAGAAGGGCGACGCCGACCGGCTCGCCAAGGTCCAGGAGTCCAGCGACCTCGCCACCATGCACTACGTGCGCCAGGGCGACCCCAAGGGTCTCGGTCACGCCGTTCTGTGTGCCGCCCCGCACGTCGGCCACGAGCCCTTCGCCGTGCTCCTCGGTGACGACCTGATCGACCCGCGCGACCCCCTGCTCGCCCGCATGGTCGAAGTCCAGGAGCAGCGCGGCGGCAGCGTCATCGCGCTCATGGAGGTCGCGCCCGAACAGATCCACCTCTACGGATGTGCCGCCGTCGAGGCCACCGACGAGGGCGACCTGGTCAAGGTGACGGGCCTGGTCGAGAAGCCGGACGCGGCGGACGCGCCCAGCAACTACGCGATCATCGGGCGGTACGTCCTCGATCCGCACATCTTCGACATACTGCGCAAGACCGAGCCGGGTCGCGGCGGTGAGATCCAGCTCACCGACGCTCTCCAGCAGCTCGCCGACGAGGAGAAGATCGGTGGCCCCGTGCACGGCGTCGTCTTCAAGGGCCGCCGCTATGACACCGGGGACCGTGGCGACTACCTGCGTGCCATTGTCAGACTCGCGTGCGAACGTGAAGACCTGGGCCCGGACTTCCGGACCTGGCTTCGCAGTTACGTAGCCGAGGAGATGTAGGGACTTTGAGCAGCGCCGCGACCCGCACCACCGGCCAGGATCACCTCTGGTCCGTGGACGATCACCTGGAGGACATCCTCGCGACCGTCCGCCCCCTCGAACCCATCGAGCTGCAACTCCTCGACGCCCAGGGCTGCGTCCTGGTCGAGGACGTGATGGTGCCGGTCTCCCTGCCGCCGTTCGACAACAGCTCAATGGACGGGTACGCGGTCCGGGTCGCCGATGTCGCGGGGGCGAGCGAGGAGTACCCGGCCGTCCTGGGGGTCGTCGGTGACGTCGCGGCCGGCCAGGCCAAGCCCCCCTATGTGGGCCCCGGCCAGGCCGCCCGCATCATGACCGGCGCCCCGCTGCCGCCCGGCGCCGAGGCCGTCGTCCCCGTGGAGTGGACCGACGGCGGCCTGGGTGAGGGCCCGGTCTCCGGGATGCGCGCCCGCAGCGCGGCCCCCGAGGCCGCTTCCGGTCAGGTGCAGGTCCACCGCCCGGCCGAGGCGCGCGCGCATGTGCGCGCGAAGGGCAGCGATGTGAAGGCCGGTGACCGTGCCCTCGAAGCCGGCACCGTCCTCGGCCCGCCGCAGATCGGCCTGCTCGCCGCGATCGGCCGCGGCACCGTACGCGTGCGCCCGCGCCCGCGCGTGGTCGTCCTGTCCACGGGCAGCGAACTGGTCCAGCCCGACGAGGAGTTGGGCGCCGGCCAGATCTACGACTCGAACAGCTTCGCCCTCTGCGCCGCCGCCCGCGACGCCGGGGCCATCGCCTACCGGGTGGGCGCGGTCGCCGACGACGCCGAGACGCTTCGCGCCACCATCGAGGACCAGCTCATCCGCGCGGACATGCTGGTCACGACGGGCGGCGTGAGCGTCGGCGCGTACGACGTCGTCAAGGAGGCGCTGTCCTCCGTGGGCGACGAGGACGAAGCGGGCAGCGGCATCGACTTCCGCAAGCTCGCCATGCAGCCCGGCAAGCCCCAGGGCTTCGGCACCATCGGACCCGACCACACCCCGCTGCTCGCACTCCCGGGCAACCCCGTGTCGTCGTACGTCTCCTTCGAGCTGTTCGTACGCCCCGCGATCCGCACCCTGATGGGGCTGAAGGACGTCCACCGGCCCACGACCAGGGCGACGCTGAAGGCGGACAAGGCGCTGACCTCGCCCGCGGGCCGTCGGCAGTTCCTACGGGGGACGTACGCGGAGGGCGAGGTGACGCCCGTCGGCGGCGTCGGATCACACCTGGTCGCGGCGCTCGCGCAGGCCGACGCGCTGATCGTCGTCCCCGAGGACGACACGTCGGTCGAGCCCGGCGCGGAGGTCGAGGTGGTCCTGCTCGGCTGAGCACCCCGCGTTGGCGGTAGCGTGTCGCGCACAACAGGCCCACGCGCCGCACCGCGACAGGCCCGGACCGGGAGCGCCCACGCACATGACTGTTCCATCCCGGGGGGAGACCCCCGGACCCCCTGTGCAGGACCGACTGACGCACATCGACGAGGCCGGCGCCGCCCGCATGGTCGACGTATCCGGGAAGGACGTGACCGCGCGCACCGCCCGCGCCAGCGGACGCGTCCTGGTCTCACCCCGTGTCGTCGAGCTGCTGCGTGGCAAGGGGGTCCCCAAGGGTGACGCCCTTGCCACCGCGCGCATCGCGGGCATCATGGGGGCCAAGCGCACGCCGGACCTGATCCCGCTGTGCCACCCGTTGTCGGTGTCGGGTGTCAAGATTGATCTGTCGGTCGCGGACGACGCCGTCGAGATCCTCGCCACCGTGAAGACCACCGACCGTACGGGCGTCGAGATGGAAGCCCTCACCGCGGTCAGCGTGGCGGCCCTCACCGTGATCGACATGGTCAAGGCGGTCGACAAGGGGGCGGTCATCACGGACGTGAGGGTGGAAGAGAAGACGGGCGGGAAGTCGGGCGACTGGAGCCGGGCATGACGGCATCGTCGTATCGAGCCCTGGTGGTCACGGCCTCCAATCGCGCCGCAGCCGGGGTCTACGAGGACAAGGGCGGTCCCCTGATCGCCGAGGGGCTCGCGAAGTTCGGCTTCGCGGTGGACGGCCCGCAGGTCGTCCCCGACGGCGACCCGGTCGAGGCCGCCCTGCGCGCGGGCACCGACGCCGGGTACGACGTCATCGTGACCACCGGTGGTACGGGGATCTCGCCGACCGACCGGACGCCCGAGGCGACGCGGCGGGTGCTCGACCATGAGGTGCCGGGCATTCCCGAGGCCATCAGGGCGTTCGGAAGAGAGAAGGTCCCGACGGCGGCGCTGTCCCGGGGGCTCGCCGGAGTCGCCGGACGGACGCTGATCGTCAACCTGCCGGGCTCCACCGGCGGGGTGCGGGACGGCCTCGCTGTCCTGGAGCCCCTTTTGATCCACGCCGTCGACCAGATCCGCGGCGGCGACCACCCCAGACCTCATGGCAGTGGGGGTGCGAGCTGAACAGCCCATCCTGGCCCGTCGAGCTGGTGGACGGCGATGTCGTCCTTCGGCCCATAAAGCTGCGCGACCAGCGGGTCTGGCGCGAGGTGAACCGGCGCAACCGGGACTGGCTGCGGCCTTGGGAGGCGACCATCCCGCCGCCCACCCCCAGCGGCCCGATCGCGCACCGGCCGACCTACCGCCAGATGGTCCGGCATCTGCGCGCCGAGGCCAACGCGGGCCGGATGCTGCCCTTCGTGATCGAGTACCAGGGCCGGCTCGTCGGGCAGCTGACGGTCGCCGGAATCACCTGGGGATCGATGTGCTCCGGGCACATCGGCTACTGGGTGGACCAGGGGGTCGCGGGCCGCGGGGTGATGCCGACGGCCGTGGCGCTGGTGACCGACCACTGCTTCCGCGCCGTCGGACTGCACCGCATCGAAGTCTGTATTCGCCCCGAGAACAGGCCGAGCCGCCGGGTCGTGGAGAAACTCGGATTCCGTGAGGAAGGGCTTCGTCCACGTTATCTGCACATCGACGGGGCCTGGCGCGACCATCTCGTGTACGCGCTCACCGCCGAAGAGGTGCCCGATGGGCTGCTCGGACGCTGGCGCCGGACGCGCTCGGCGCAGACCCGCTCGGAGCAGGTGGGATCGGAGCAGGCGGGCTCGCAGAACCAGAGCAAGCCGGGGAACGCCGGCTAATTGAATGGATGTTCGAAATTGACCGATCGGCGATCGCCTTGAGTCCGTCTCCGGTCATTGAATTCACGGTCCCGGCGGCCTGCTGATCGCATCGGTCGCAAAAAAAGCTCGAAATATCAGCCAGATCGTGCGACACACCGGCGCAATTGGCAGATGGCCTCACGCAAACCCCTCTACCGTGTGAGACGTGAGCAGCAGCGGCCTCATCTACGCAGTCATCGTCGGGGCCTGGGCCGCCTACTTGGTGCCGATGTGGCTCCGTAGGCAGGACGAGCTGAACGAAGCCCGTCCGACGGAACGCTTCAGCACCGCCATCCGGCTGCTGTCCGGACGGGCGGGTATGGAGCGTCGGTACGCCAAGGACCTGCGGGCGCGCTCCGCCGAGGAGGGGGAGCTCAGCGCCGACCCGGACGGCGTCACCGATTCGGTGGACGTCCGGGCCTTCGCCATGCCTCCGACCCGGCCGCAGGCGCAGGTCCAGCACCGGCCGCAGGTGCAGGAGCGGGTTCAGCCGTCGTCCCCGGCGCACTCGGAGACGGCGCCTCCGGCCGCCGCCCGGCAGGGGGCCGCGCGCGAGGCCCCGGGCGCCGCCAGACCCGTACCCCAGCAGGCGGCCAAGTCCGTACCGCAGCAGTCGCCCATGTCCGCGCCGAAGCCGTCGGCCAAGTCCGCGTCCCGGCGTGTGCCGGGCGCGCGGCGTGGTTCTTCGGCGGAGGCCGCAGCGCGTGCCCGGCGCTCGAAGGTGCTCGCGCGCCGACGGCGTACGACGGTGATGCTCTTCCTCGCCTTCACGCTCGGCGCGATCGTGGCGGCTGTGGGCGGGCTCGCCTTCCTGTGGGCGCCCGGCGTGCCCGCGGTGATGCTGAGCGCGTACATCGTGTATCTGCGGGCCCAGGAGAAGCGCCGCTTCACCTACACGATGGACCGGCGCAGGGCCGAGGCCGCGGCGCAGCGGCTGCGGGAGCGGCAGCCGCGCCGGCGGCCGACCGTCGACCCCGGAGCCGACGAGCCGGACGAGGGATCGGAGCCGGAGACCGACTCCGGCCTCTCCGCGCTCGCGGCCGACCGCCGCGCGCTCGTCGAGCAGACCGACCACGCGGAGTGGGTCGACCAGCAGCGCGAGCGCCAGCGCGGTCCCGGCCAGGGCGACAGCTGGGACCCCGTGCCGGTTCCGTTGCCGACGTACGTGACCGCGCCGGTCGCGCCCCGGGCCACGCCCAGCGTCGACCTGGGGGCGCCGGACGCGTGGAGCTCCGCGCGCTCCAGCGCCGTGGAACCGTCCGCGCGGGAGGCCGAGCCGGCCGCCGAGGAGCCGTCCGACGAGGCGGAGGCCGTCGACGACGGCCGCAGTGACGCGCGTCGCGCCGCGTCCGCCCGGCGCGCCCGCGAGCGCGGTCGTACACCGCTCTTCGACCAGTACGAGGACGGGGGACGGCCGCGTGCGGCCAACGAGTGACGGGTGTGACGACGGGGGTTCGGGAGTCCCTGGCTGACCAGCCAGGAACGGATTTCCGGGCACCTCGATGGGGATGCTAGAGTTTCACTCGTTGCAAGGGCCTGTGGCGCAGTCCGGTAGCGCACCTCGTTCGCATCGAGGGGGCCAGGGGTTCAAATCCCCTCAGGTCCACGCAGCAGCTGTTCTTGAGGTAACTCGGGGACAGTTGACGAGATCCCGTCCGATCTGATTGATCGGGCGGGATCTTTGTTTTCCCGGGCTGCCACAACTCGTGCCCGACCTGCGGGCGTTGCCGTAGGGTGCTCGCTGCGCCGAGCACGGGGGAGAGCATGCACACCGCAGCGGACTTGTCGACCACCCCTACGGCGCCCCTGAGGATCCCGGCCTTCCGGCGATTCGTGCTGGCCAACCTGATCTCCGTCACCGGGTCCGCGATGGCGCCTCTCGCGCTCGCCTATTCCGTGATCGAGCAGGGCGGCGGAGCCGGGGCCCTCGGCCTTGTGCTCGCCATGAACACCGTTCCGACCGTGGTCTTCCTCCTCGCGGGCGGAGTCCTCGCGGACCGTCTGTCACGGAGCCGGATTCTCTTCCTCGGCAATCTGCTGGCGGCCGCGGCCCAAGGGACGCTGGCCGCGACCGTCGCCACCGGCCACGCGACGACAACCTCCATCGCCGTCTGCGGGTTCGCCTCGGGAACCGCCGTGGCCTTCACGATGCCCGCCGCCCAGGGCGCCGTGGGCCAGATCGTTTTCCGGGAGCATCTGCAGCAGGCCAATGCCCTGCTCAGGCTCCCGAGCAACGCGGTCAAGGTACTCGGCCCCGTCATCGGTGGACTCGTCGTCGCGGCCGCCGGTCCGTCCTGGGCTCTGGCCTGGGACGCGCTCACCTTCGCCGCCGCGGCCCTGCTGCTGCTCGGCCTGCGCCTGGACGCTCCGCTCACCGCGGGCAGCGCGCTCGGCGATCTGCGAGCGGGGTGGACCGGTTTCTGGTCACGCACCTGGCTGTGGACCTACACGGCCGCCGGAACCGTCCTCGTCGCCGCGTGGTTGGCCGGCTTCCAGCTCCTCGGGCCGGTCGTCGCCGCGGAGCAGTACGCGGGCGCACGGGACTGGGGGCTGGTCCAGGCTGCCTTCGCGTCGGGGCTGCTGGCCGGGACACTGGTGTGCTTGCGCTGGCGCCCGCACCGGTTGCTGGCCGTGGCCGTCGCGACCAGTTCCGCCCTCGCGCTGCCCCTGGTCGCCATGGGATGGGGGCTGCCGCTGCCTTGTGTGCTGCTCGCCGCCCTGCTCGCCGGGGTCGGGCTCGATGTCGCGATCGTCGCGTGGACCACGGCCTTCCAGCAACACGTACCCCAAGCCGAGTTGGGACGCATGAGCGCGTTCAACAGCGTGGGGGAACTCCTCGCCATTCCCTTCGGCTATCTGATCACCGCTCTCGCCGTCCATGCCTGGGACGACCGGACGGTGCTCATGGCGTGCGCCGGCCTCATCCTTGCCGCCGCCGTCCTCAACCTGTGCATCCCGGACGTGTACCGCATCAATCGCCTTCCGGTAGAGGACCAGGGGGCGCGGAACGGGTCAATCCCCTTGGCCGACGCCGGTCATGGCGAGGTCCGGGAGGACGGCGAGGGTCAGGTCGCGGGGTAGCGCTTGGGGGCCGGAGCCCCTCGGTTCGGGCTTGGCCGAGGGCCGCCCCCATGCGGTCGCGGCCACGATCGGAGCTCTACAGCGCCTTGGCGTAGCAGAGGCTCAGTTCGTGGAAGCGGTAATGGCCGAACTTGGCGCAGGGCTCGTAGTCGCTCGACGCGTAGAGGGCGACCGCCTCAGGCTGCTTGGAGCCGGTTTCCAGGACCATGCGGGTGCGGCCGGCCGCACGGGCGTCGGACTCGAGGGCGGCCAGGATGCGGCGGGCGAGGCCGAAACCGCGGGCCTCGGGAATCACGTACATGCGCTTGAGCTCGGCGTCGCCGTTCGAGTAGCCCTCGTCGTTCTCGTCCTGGGCGCGCCAGCCGCCCGTGGCGACCGGGCGGTCCCGCTCGTCGTACGCGATCAGGTAGAGCCCGAGCGGTGGGGCGAACATCGACGGGTCGAGGTGGGTGGCGTCACCCTCGTCTCCGTAGCGCTCGGCGTATTCGGCCTGCACCTGGTCGTTGAGCTTGACGGCGTCGGGGTGGTCGAAGGCGACTGGGCGGATATCCATGCAGCTTACCGTACATCTATGCAATCGGTGAGGGGTACCGATCGGGTTCGGATCGGCGGTACCGATTAAGTATCGTGCCCGGGTGCCGGCGGTGACCTCGGACAGGGTGTCCCGTTGATCGCGCCGGCAATGAGGCCGAGGAGAGTGCTTTGCTGACGGTGACCTCTGTGAATGTGAACGGACTTCGGGCCGCTGCGAAGAAGGGCTTCGTGGAGTGGCTCGCGGGGACCTCCGCGGACGTGCTGTGCCTTCAGGAGGTGCGGGCCGAGCCCCAGCAGCTGCCGCGGGAGGTTCTCGAGCCGGCCGGATGGCATGTCGTGCACGCTCCCGCCGCCGCCAAGGGGCGCGCGGGTGTGTCCCTTTACACACGCCGTGAGCCGGATCGTGTGCGGATCGGGTTCGGGTCCGAGGAGTTCGACTCCAGTGGACGCTACGTCGAGGCCGACCTGCCCGGTGTCACCGTCGCCAGCCTCTATCTGCCCTCCGGTGAGGTCGGGACCGAGCGGCAGGACGAGAAGGTCCGGTTCATGGGGGAGTTCCTCGAGTATCTGAAGGCGCTGCGGGTGCGGGCCGCCGCTGATGGGCGCGAGGTGCTCGTGTGCGGTGACTGGAACATCGCCCACCGCGAGGCCGACCTCAAGAACTGGAAGGCGAACAGGAAGAACTCCGGATTCCTGCCCGAGGAGCGGGAGTGGCTGGGGCGGGTCTTCGCCGATGAGGACGGCGGGTACGTCGACGTCGTGCGGGCGCTGCATCCCGATGTCGAAGGGCCGTATACGTGGTGGTCGTATCGAGGGCGGGCGTTCGACAACGACGCAGGTTGGAGGATCGACCTGGCCGTTGCCACGGCAGGGCTCGCGGGGCGCGCGGTCAAGGGGCTCGTGGAGCGGGCCGCCAGTCATGAGCAGCGGTGGTCGGACCATGCCCCCGTGACAGTGGTCTTCGAGTCCTGACGAGTGCTGGGTGTGCCGTCTGGATCGGCCCACCCAGCACTCGGGTCTCGGCCCACCCCCTGTGCGGCAGGGGATTCCTCAATGGCGAAGGTCAGGCGTGAGATGTCCGGTCCGGCCGGTCGGAGTGCATGCCTGCCGGCGCGGAGCGCACTTCACCTCGGGCAGTAGCGCGACCCATGTAGTCGCCGTACGGATAGCCAGCAGGGCCGTTGTCGTCCCCCGCTTGCGGCGCGTGCCGTTGGAACGCGCCAGGAGGACGTCTTGCGGAGCCTGGAACTCGTCCTCGGCGAGCGGGTGTTCAAGACCCTTGCCGTCGGCTGAGTCGCCGGTCCAGCGCCATGGACAGCTCCGCTTCCACCACGCTCTTCGCCAGCGGGCGCAGGCGCTGGAGGTCCTCGGTCGTGCGGTCCTCGGTGAGGACGAGGGTGGTGAAGAGCTGGGCGAGCGCGTCGGCGTGATCGCGCACACGCCGGGCGGCCGTCAGGACGTCCGCGAGCGGGATGCCCTCGCGGACCAGGGCCGCCGAGACGTCGAGCAGGCGGCGGCTGATGTGGACGATCTCGCCGCCGTCGGTGCCGAGGTAGCCGAGGTCGAGCGCCGCGGCGAGGTTCTCCGGGGTCGCCTGGCCCGCGAAGGCGTCGGCCAGTTCCTCGGGAGAGAGGCGGACGGGGGTCTCCTCGGTGGGCTCGCCGAGGCCCAGCAGCTCGCCCACGTCGCGGCCGTGGTCGAAGGCCTCGGCCAGCTCGGCGATGCCGCTCAGGGTGTGGCCGCGTTCGAGCAGCGCCGAGATCGTGCGCAGGCGGGCCAGGTGTGTGTCGTCGTACCAGGCGATACGGCCTTCGCGGCGGGGCGGCGGTATGAGCTTGCGCTCTCGGTAGAAGCGCAGGGTGCGCACGGTGATGCCGGCCTCCTTGGCCAGCTCCTCCATCCGGTACTCACGCTTCTCCGCCACGTGCGCACCCTACGTCGTACCCCCGGTAACTTTCCCGGTCGCGACCCCTACCCATCAGTACGCGGCTGCTCTACTCTCCCCATTGCGCCAGTGTTCACTGGCAGGGTCGTGCGGCTAGGGAGGCGTCGGGATGACCGAGCACGAACATGTCCGAGTGGCGGTGATCGGGTCCGGGTTCGGCGGTCTGGGAGCGGCCGTACGGCTGCGCCGCGAAGGGGTCACCGACTTCGTCGTCCTGGAGCGCGCCGACAGCGTGGGCGGCACCTGGCGGGACAACAGTTATCCCGGGTGTGCCTGCGACGTACCCTCCCACCTGTACTCGTTCTCCTTCGCGCCCAACCCCGACTGGCCGCGCACCTTCTCCGGGCAGGAGCACATCCGCGCGTACCTGGAGCATGTGGCGGACGTCTTCCGGCTGCGGTCGCATCTGCGCTTCGACACCGAAGTGAAGATGATGACCTGGGACGCGGAGAAGCTGCGCTGGGGGATCGAGACCAGCAGCGGGTTCCTCACGGCGGATGTCGTCGTCTCCGCCACCGGGCCGCTCTCCGACCCCAAGATCCCGGACGTCCCGGGGATCGACACCTTCCCCGGCAAGGTCTTCCACTCGGCCCGCTGGGACCACGACTACGACCTGCGCGGCAAGCGCGTCGCCATGATCGGCACGGGGGCGTCGGCCATCCAGATCGTGCCGTCCATCCAGCCGAAGGTCGCCGGGCTCACCCTCTTCCAGCGCACTCCGCCCTGGGTGATGCCGCGTGTGGACCGGGCCATCAGTGGCGCCGAACGCTGGATCCATCGCCAACTGCCCTTCACCACGCAGGCCCGGCGCGGACTCCTGTGGGGCATCCGGGAGTTGCAGGTCCAGGCGTTCACCAAGCGGCCGAACGAGCTCGGCATGGTGGAGCAGCTGGCCAAGCGGAACATCGCCCGCGCCGTCAAGGACCCGGAGCTTCGCAGGAAGCTGACTCCCGACTACCGGATCGGCTGCAAGCGGATCCTGCTGTCCAACACGTACTACCCGGCGCTCACGCAGCCGAATGTGGACGTGGTTGCCTCCGGGCTCGCCGAGATCGACGGCTCCACGCTCATCGCCGCCGACGGCAGCACCACCGAGGCCGACGCGATCGTCTTCGGCACGGGCTTCCACGTCACCGACATGCCGATCGCGGAGCGGGTCGTCGGGGCGGAGGGCAAGACGCTCGCCGAGGTGTGGCGGACCGGTATGAAGTCGCTGCGCGGGGCCACCGCGGCCGGCTTCCCCAACTGGATGACGATCATCGGGCCCAACACCGGCCTCGGGAACTCGTCGATGATCCTGATGATCGAGTCCCAGCTGAACTACATGGCCGACTTCGTACGGCAGTTGGACGTGCTCGGCGGGCGTGCGGCCCTCGACGCGCGCCCCGGCGCCGTGGACGCCTGGAACCACAAGGTGCAGGAGCGCATGAAGCGCACGGTGTGGAACACCGGTGGCTGCACCAGCTGGTACCTCGACGCCAACGGCGTGAACACCACCATCTGGCCCGGCACGACGAGCGAGTTCCGCACGGCCACCCGGCGCGTGGACCTGGGGGAGTACGAGGTCGTTCGGGCTCCGAAGGCACCGGCCGCCGGCGCCTCCTCCGCCCAGTCCCCGGCCAAGTCCCGTTCCAAGAAGAAGGTGGAGGCCGAAGCGTGAGCCGACTGATGCATGTGGCGCACGGGGCGTACGCGCCGCCCGCGCCCGCGCGCGAGCTGACCGCCGTCTCCGCCGACGGCGCGCGACTGCACGTAGAGGTGCACGGGCCCGAGGGCGCGCCCGCGGTCGTTCTCGCGCACGGCTGGACCTGCTCGACCGCCTTCTGGGCGGCGCAGATACGGGACCTCGCCGCCGACCACCGGGTCATCGCGTACGACCAGCGCGGTCACGGGCGCAGCCCCGCGAGCGCCACGTGCGGCACGGATGCGCTCGCCGACGACCTGGAGGCCGTGCTCGCGGCCACGCTCGCGCCCGGCGAGAAGGCCGTGCTCGTGGGGCACTCCATGGGCGGGATGACGCTCATGGCCGCCTCGGCCCGGGCGCGCTTCCGGGAGCACACGGTGGCCGCGCTGCTGTGCAGTACGGGGAGCTCGCGGTTGGTCGCGGAGGCCCGGGTGGTGCCCATGCGCGCCGGGCGGCTACGGACGCGTATCACCCGGTCCGTCCTCGGATCGCGCGCTCCGCTCGGGCCGGTCACGCCGCTCGCCAGGCGGATCCTCAAGTACGCGACGATGGGCCCCGGTTCGTCACCCGGCATGGTCGAGGCGTGCGCGCGGATCGTGCACGCCTGTCCGCGCAAGGTGCGGTACGCATGGTCGGTCGTCCTCGAACTGCTCGATGTCGACCACGGCGTACGGGAGCTGCGGGTGCCGACGGCGGTCGTCGTCGGGACGGCGGACCGAATGACGCCGGTCGTGCACGCGCGCGCTCTGGTGGCCGCACTGCCGAACTGCGTCGGGATCACCGAGTTGCCGGGGCTCGGACACATGACACCGGTGGAGGCGCCCGAGCTGGTGACCGCGCGCATCCGCGAACTCGTCACCACATACGCCTCAGGGGCACCGGAAGCCGTAGAGATGAAGGAGGGCGCATGAGCAGGGTGAGCCTGGAAGGACAGGTCGCGGTCGTCACGGGCGCGGCGCGGGGCGTCGGTGAACTCCTCGCCCGCAAACTCTCCGCGCGCGGCGCCAAGGTCGCGCTCGTGGGCTTGGAGGCGGACGCGCTCAAGCAGGTCTCGGAACGGCTGCACAGCGACAGCGACCACTGGTACGCCGACGTCACCGACCACGAGGCGATGGCGCGGGTCGCCGAAGAGGTCAAGCAGCGGTTCGGGAAGGTCGACATCGTCGTCGCCAATGCGGGGGTGGCCAGTGGCGGGCCCTTCGTGGACTCCGATCCGGTCGCCTGGCGGCGCGTCATCGAGGTCAATCTGATCGGGTCGGCGGTCACGGCGCGGGCGTTCCTGCCCGTGCTGATGGAGAGCCGGGGGTATCTGCTGCAGATCGCCTCGCTCGCCGCCATCACTCCGGCGCCGATGATGACCGCGTACTGCGCGTCCAAGTCGGGCGTGGAGGCGTACGCGCACAGCCTGCGTGCCGAGGTCGGTCACAAGGGCGTCCGCGTCGGGGTCGGGTATCTCTCGTGGACCGACACGGACATGGTGCGGGGCGCCGACCAGGACGAGGTGATACGCGAACTGCGGCAGCGGCTGCCGTGGCCGTCCAACAAGACGTATCCGCTGGGTCCCGCGGTGGACCGGATCGTCGCCGGGATCGAGCGGCGGTCGAGTCATGTGTACGCGCAGTGGTGGCTGCGCGGGATGCAGGGCGTGCGCGGGTATCTGCCCGGGATCATCGGGGCGGTCGGGCAGCGCGAGATGCGGCGGTTCGAGCCACGGCTCGCGGGCGTGGCTACGGGGCTGGTCGGGGCCGGTGGTGCCGCCGACGAGCAGCAGCGGCAGGGCACTTCACCTTGAGTCATACGGTGTGGCTCACCGTGAGTAACTGATCGAAATGCGCGCTATGTTCCCCCGTGTAAGTCTGGTCGAGGCCCAATCCCCTCACCCACTATGGGAGTGAAACCTCATGGGCATGAAGGACCAGTTCCAGGACAAGGCCGAGCAGATGAAGCAGCAGGCCAAGAAGAAGATGGGCGACCCCAAGGAAGAGACGCGGGAGCGTTCCTCGCAGAAGCAGGGCTCGCAGAACCAGCGTTCGCAGAACCTGCGTGAGGACGAGCGCATGCAGCAGGAGGCCCAGGAGCGCTTCGACCAGGACTACGACGTCTGATCGTTGCGCCTGGCTGCGCCGGCTTTACCCGGGACGGGGTGCCCTCTTGACGGAGGGCACCCCGTTCTTGCGTTGGCTGCTGCTGGGCGGATCCACATCGCCCTGCGGGACGCGCATCGCCCTGCGGGACGATTGAGCACAGTGCGCGCGACGATTGCGCACAGCGGCACAGCGGCACAGCGGCACAGCGGCACAGCGGTGGCGGTTCGGCTACCACCTACCTACCTGGCGGTCGCCAACGGCTAGTTCGTGGGCCTCGGCGGGAGTTTCGGTCTCGTGCCGTCCGGGACCTGTGAGTAGTCCGGTGGGGATGCCGCGGGGTTGGACTTCAGTAGGTCGAGGGCCAGTTGGATCGCGTCGTCGAGTTGGGCGTGGCGGCCCTCGGCCCAGTCGAGGGGGGTGCGGAGGATCTCCAAGTCCGGGATGACACCCCGGTTTTCGATGGACCAGCCGTACGCGTCGAACCAGGCCGCGTTCATCGGAACCGTGATCACCGTGCCGTCGCCGAGACGGTGGCGGCCGGTCATGCCGACGACGCCGCCCCAGGTGCGCTGGCCGATCACCGGGCCCAGCTTCAGCAGCTTGAACGCCGCCGTGATCATGTCGCCGTCCGACGAGGTCGCCTCGTCCGCCAGGGCGACCACCGGTCCCCGCGGCGCGTTCGACGCGTACGACACCGGCTGGGCGTTGCGCGTCAGGTCCCAGCCCAGGATCTTGCGTGTCAGCTTCTCCACGACGAGCTCGCTGATGTGGCCGCCCGCGTTGCCGCGTACGTCCACGATCAGCGCGGGCCGGGACAGCTCCATGCGCAGATCGCGGTTGAACTGGGCCCAGCCCGAGCCGCCCATGTCGGGGATGTGCAGATACCCGCACATGCCGTGGCTCAACTCCCGTACTACTTCACGCCGTTTGGCCACCCAGTCCTGGTAGCGAAGGGGCCGTTCGTCGATCAGGGGCACCACGGCGACCCGGCGCGAGCGGCCCTCACCCTCCGCCGGGGTGAACGTCAGCTCCACCGTCGTACCGCCCGCGCCGGCCAGGAGGGGATACGGGCCCGTCACCGGGTTCACGGGACGGCCGTCGACGTGGGTGAGCACCGCACCCTCGCGAATACCCGTACCGGCGAGAGGGGAGCGGGCCTTGGAGTCGGACGAGTCGCCGGGGAGAATCCGCTTGATCATCCAGCTGCCGTCGCGACGGACGAAGTTGGCGCCCAGCAGGCCCTGCCAGCGCTGGTAGTGGGGCGGGCCCTCGTTGCGGCGGGCGGCGGAGACGTACGCGTGGGACGTGCCCAGTTCGCCCAGCACCTCGCGCAGCAGGTCGGCGAACTCGTCCGGTGACGCGACCCGTTCGACCAGGGGACGGTACTGCGCGAGCACCGCGTCCCAGTCGATGCCGCACATGTGAGGTTCCCAGAAGTAGTCCCGGATGATGCGGCCCGCCTCCGCGTACGCCTGACGCCATTCGGCGGGCGGGTTCACGGTGTGCAGGATACGGCGCAGATCGATCCAGACCGTCGTGTCGCTGTCGCCGGCCTCGGTGGAGGGGACGGCGCGCAGGTCGCCCTCGTCCACGACGACCAGCCGGGTGCCGTCGCCGCTCACCGAGAACCAGTCCAGATGCTCGACGAGTTCGGACTTCTTCGCCTTGCCGAGATTGAAGTACTCGAGGGTCGGGCGGCCCGACAGGTCGGCCGGGTTCACGAAGGTCTCGCCCAGCGCGCCCGAGATCGGCCAGCGCAGCCAGACGAGGCCGCAGCCCGCGACCGGTTGCAGCGCCGAGTACTTGGAAGCGGTGACCGGGAAGGGGGTCACCCGGCTCTCCAGGCCTTCGATTTCGACGGTCGCCATGCCGCTGTCGCCCGCCTCGTCCTCGATCGGGTCCAGGCCCCCGGCGACCGGACGCCCCTCGGGGTTCAGCGCGAAGGGGGAGGGGGTCGCGGAGGACAGCGGCACCAGATAGGGCCTGCAGCCGAGCGGGAAGGAAAGGTCCCCGGTGTGCACGTCGTACACCGGGTCGAAGCCGCGCCAGGACAGGAAGGCCAGATAGCGGCCGTCCCGGGTGAACACCGGGTTCTCGTCCTCGAAGCGACCGTTGGTGACGTCGACGATCAGGCGGTCCTTTATCCGCGCCATCTTGATCTGGCGCAGGGAGCGGCCGATGCCCGGGTGCGACCACGCCAGCCACGCCCCGTCCGGCGAGAAGGCCAGATCCCTCACCGGCCCGTTGATGGACCGAATGAGTTCGGTGACCTCGCCTCCCCCGGACTCCTCGCTCGCGTCGAGCAGCAGCAGCCGCCCGTCGTTCGAGGCGATCGCGAGGCGCTCGCCCTGCGGGTCCGACACCAGCTCCTGTACGCGGCCCAGCTCCCCGGAGGCGAGCCGGCGCGGCTCGCGGTCGCCGCTGGCGCGCGGGAGGAACGCGATCTCGACGGCGTCCTCGCCCTCCGCGTCCGTGACGTAGGCGACCTGACCGCCCGAGCCGAGCATCTCGGGGAGCCGGACCCGTACCCCTGGGGTGTCCGTGATCGTGCGGGCGGGGCCTTCGCGGTGGGTGAGCCAGTACAGGCTGCCGCGTACGACGACGGCGCTCGCGCGGCCCGTCTCGTCCACGGAGATGCTGTCGATGTTCTGGGTGGCCGGCACCTGGTAGGTACGGCGTCCCGCGCGCGGTCCGCCCAGACGGACGTCGAGGCGGCGCGGGATCGACTCGGCGGACAGGTCGTCGACGATCCACAGGTCGCCGGCGCACTGGTAGACGACCCGGGTGCCGTCGCTGGAGGCGTGCCGGGCGTAGAAGGCGTCGTGGTCGGTGTGCCGGCGCAGGTCGGAGCCGTCGTACGCGCACGAGTAGAGGTTCCCGATGCCCTCGTGGTCGGAGAGGAAGGCGATGCGGTCGCGGACGAACATGGGGCAGGCGAGATGGCCCTCGAGGTCGGCGAGCAGCTGCTGACCGTGCATCCAGAGCCGGCCCATCGCTCCGCCCCGGTACCGCTTCCAGGAGGCCGGCTCGTGCGGCGGGGTGCCGGTGAGCAGTAGGGTCTTGCGCTCGCCGTCGATGTCGGCGGTGGCGATGTGCGAGACCGGGCCCCAGGGCATCTTGCCGCCCGGGTCGCCGTTGGTGGGGACCTTGTAGGCCCAGGTGAAGTACGAGAAGGGCTCGCCGTGCGAGGCCACGGCGAGGATGTCGCCGTCGGGGGTCCAGCCGCAGACCTGGGTGTCCGCGCTGCCCCAGTAGGTGAGCCGCCTGGCGGGACCGCCGGCCACCGGCACCAGATGGATCTCCGGGACGAAGCTGCGCCAGCTCGTGTACGCGATGTGGCGGCCGTCGGGGGAGAAGCGGGGATGGCCGACCTTGGTGCGGTCCACGGTGACCCGCCAGGCGCGGCCCGGCCCGACGAGGGGGGCCAGCCACAGGTCGTCCTCGGCCGCGAAGCACAACAGGTCGCCGCTGAGGTGCGGGAAGCGCAGGTATCCGGGTGCGTGGTCCGCGCCGGTCGCGTTCTCGTCGGTGATCGCCTGCTCGTCGGTGATCACGTGCTCGTCGATCGTCGCCTGCTCGTGCTCGTCGCTCACCTACCCATGCTTTTCCGCTGGGCGGGCCCCGGCAACTCGTAGCTTTGCCGGCGGGCCCTGGCAACTCGTGGCTTTTCCGTTCGAAGGGCCTCGGCAACCAGTGAAAACGGACCGGTGACCCAGAACACGTACGAAACGGTTTCGTTTCGTTGGCTCTCAGGGTATCTTCGGAGACGTACGCAAGAGACGTACGAAACCGTGTCGTTCGGAGCCCTGCCGCTCCGGGCGCGGAGCAGGAGAAGGTGAGTGCGATGACTGAGACCGCGACGGCGCGACGCAGTCGGATCACGCCGGAGCGCGAGGCCGAGCTGTACGCGGCCGTGCTCGACCTGCTCCGGGAGGTCGGCTACGACGCGCTGACCATGGATGCCGTCGCCGCGCGCACCAAGTCCAGCAAAGCCACCCTCTACCGCCAGTGGGGCAGCAAGGCCGAACTGGTCGTCAGGGCGATGCGGCACAGCAAGCCGGTCAACATCGCCGATATCGACACGGGGTCCCTGCGGGGCGACTTCCTCGCGCTGCTGGCGCGCGAGGACGACTGCGTCATGGAGCGGAACTCCGCGCTGATGCGGGCCCTGGCCATGGCGGTGCACTCCAACCCCGATCTCCTCAAGGCCTTCCGTGAACTGCTCATCGAGCCGGAGATCGTGGAGATGCGCAAGGTGCTCCAGCGCGCCGTCGACCGGGGTGAGATCCGTCCGGACAACCCCGCGATGGACTACGTGCTGCACATGGTGATCGGCGGCTTCGCCGCCCGCACGTTCATCGACGAGCTGCCACCGACGCAGGAGTTCCTCCGCAAGTACTTCGAAGCCGTGGTCTTCCCCGCCCTCGGTGTCTGAACCTCCGCCAACTCACCTGTAATACCCACCTGTTGCACCTGACGCGCGACCGCTCACGTCGTCGGGCTGATCCCCCCTGCCCCCACTCGGGTGATCACACCAGCCCCTGCCATCCCACGACCTGACCGGGAGAACGCCCTCGTGGCCACGTTCCTCTACAAACTCGGCCGACTCGCCTTCAGGCGACGGCACTTCGTCGCCCTGATCTGGGTGGCACTGCTGACGCTCGCGGGCGTCGGCGCCGCCTCCGCGCCCACCGCGGGAGCGTCCTCCTTCTCGATTCCCGGCACCGAGGCGCAGAAGGCCTTCGACCTGCTGGAGAGCCGTTTCCCCGGCATGAGCGCCGACGGAGCGACCGCGCGGGTGGTCTTCAAGGCGCCCAGCGGCGAGAAGATGTCGGACAAGGACAACAAGGCCACCGTCAAGAAGACCGTCAAGGCGCTCGGCGACGGCTCCGAAGTCACCTCCGTCACCGACCCTTTCAAGGCGAAGGCCGTGAGCAAGGACGGCTCGATCGCCTACGCGCAGGTGAAGTACAAGGTCTCCGGGATGGAGTTGAAGGACTCCTCGAAGGACGCCCTGAAGGAGACCGCGCAGGAAGCTCGGGATGCCGGGCTGACCGTCGAGGTCGGCGGTGACGCCCTCCAGGCGACGCCCGAGACCGGATCCACCGAGGTCATCGGTATCGCGGTCGCCGCGGTCGTGCTCGTCATCACCTTCGGTTCGCTGATCGCGGCCGGGCTGCCGCTGCTGACCGCGCTGATCGGTGTCGGCATCGGCGTCTCCACCATCACCGCCCTCGCCAACGCGCTCGACCTCGGCACCACCACGTCGACGCTGGCGATGATGATCGGCCTCGCGGTCGGCATCGACTACGCGCTGTTCATCGTCTCCCGCTACCGGGCCGAGCTGGCCGAGGGCCGCGAACGTGAGGAGGCGGCCGGGCGGGCCGTCGGCACGGCGGGCTCCGCGGTGGTCTTCGCGGGTCTGACGGTCGTGATCGCGCTGGTGGGCCTGTCGGTCGTCAACATCCCGATGCTGACGAAGATGGGCGTCGCTGCGGCAGGCACGGTCGCCATCGCCGTACTCATCGCGCTGACCATGATTCCCGCGCTGCTCGGGTACGCGGGCCGCAAGGTGCAGCCCGCCGGCAAGAAGAGCAAGCTGCTCGGCGGCGGTCGCTCCGCCAAGAAGGAGAGCAAGCCCAACATGGGCACGCGCTGGGCGAGCTTCGTCGTGCGCCGTCCGCTCGCCGTCCTGCTGCTCGGCGTCGTGGGTCTGGGTGCGGCGGCGATTCCGGCGACCTCGCTCGAACTGGGTCTGCCCGACGACGGTTCGCAGCCGACGTCCACCACGCAGCGCCGCGCCTACGACCTGCTGTCCGAGGGCTTCGGGCCCGGTTTCAACGGCCCGCTGATGGTCGTCGTCGACGCGAAGGCGAGCGACGGCCCGAAGGCGGCGTTCACCAAGGTGCGCAACGAGATCAAGGACCTCAAGGGCGTCGTGACGGTGACCCCGCCGGCGCCCAACAAGGCGGGCGACACCGCGACGATCACGGTGATCCCGGACTCCAAGCCCTCCTCGGTCAAGACCGAGGACCTGGTGCACGCGATCCGCGACGACGGCGCCGACGTCAAGGCGGACACCGACGCCACGGTGCTCGTCACCGGCACGACGGCGATGAACATCGACTTCTCGCAGAAGCTCAACGACGCGCTGATCCCGTATCTGGCGCTGGTGGTCGGCCTCGCCTTCCTGCTCCTGATCGTGGTCTTCCGCTCGATCCTGGTTCCGCTGAAGGCGGCCCTCGGCTTCCTGCTCTCGGTGATGGCCGCGCTCGGCGCAGTCGTCGCGGTCTTCCAGTGGGGCTGGCTGTCCGGCCTCATGGGCGTCGAGGAGACCGGCCCGATCATGTCGATGATGCCGATCTTCATGGTGGGCGTCGTCTTCGGTCTCGCCATGGACTACGAGGTCTTCCTCGTGACCCGGATGCGCGAGGCGTACGTCCACGGGGAGAAGCCCGGTCAGGCCATCGTGACCGGCTTCAAGCACGGCGCGCGGGTGGTGACGGCGGCGGCCGTCATCATGATCGCGGTGTTCTCCGGCTTCATCGGCTCCAGCGAGTCGATGATCAAGATGATCGGCTTCGGCCTCGCGATCGCCGTCTTCTTCGACGCGTTCATCGTGCGCATGGCGATCGTTCCGGCCGTCCTGGCCCTGCTGGGCAAGAAGGCCTGGTGGCTGCCGAAGTGGCTGGACCGCGCGCTGCCGAACGTCGACGTCGAGGGCGAGGGCCTGCGGGCGCTCGACAGGAAGTCTATGAACGAGGACGACGATCGGGCACTGGCCCGGGTCTGAGTACGCCTCAACCGCGGTGAGGCGCCCCACGCACGCGCGCGTGGGGCGCCTCACCGGCATTCATCGGGCTTTTCCCGGTCTGTGAAGTCGCCGACCGACCCGCTCGGCCCCGCGTCGAGCGGTATGTGGCCGTCTCGCTAGCCGCGCCCGCGCGATGTCGCGCCGTGTCCGACCGGAGTGGCTGACAGGCCCGCGGACGCTGTCGTGCGCGTCGTCGCCGTGTACGTCCGACGCAGGAAACGCATCAGGGCTTTCGAGTCGAGCTGTACGACCGCCACCCCTTCCGGTGAGTGGAACTCCAGGACGGTCTGCACCCGGCCGCACGGCCAGACGCGGACGTCTCCGCTGCTCGCCGGGACGCGCAGTCCCTTCTCCAGCAACTCACGGGGGAACACCCACTCATGGGGGCCGGGCAAGGTGATGTGCACCTGGCGGGAATCGCCCTCGGGGTCGTAACGGAGGGCCACCGGGACGGCTCGATGCTCGTCCTCGGGGGAGTCGGCGGTGTCGGTGACGATATGGGCGCGGGCGTACTGTTCGACGGCGTACATGAACCGACTCCTTACGCTGCGTTAGCTGTGTGGAATCTGTGAATCCGTCACCATTCCAATGTCGCACATCTCACGGAAAACGCTTCCGGATCAATCGGTGCGATCCTCCAGGACGCGCCCGCAGGGCTATTCGTGAGTGACTCGCTCTTGCAAGCTATTCGCAACAAGGCACTATCATCGAACGGTGCATGTGCCTGACGGATTCATCAACGCCCCGGTCTCCGCGGTCACCGGAGTAGTCGCCGCCGGTGCCATCGCCGTGAGCCTGCGCGGCGCCCGCCGCGAACTCGACGAGCGAACCGCCCCGCTCGCCGGCCTGGTCGCCGCCTTCATCTTCGCCGTACAGATGCTGAACTTCCCTGTCGCCGCCGGGACCAGCGGACATCTGCTCGGCGGCGCGCTGGCCGCGATACTCGTCGGCCCCTGCACCGGCGTCCTCTGTGTCTCGGTGGTCCTGCTGATGCAGGGCATCCTCTTCGCGGACGGCGGCCTCACCGCGCTCGGCGTGAACATCACGGACATGGCGATCGTGACCACGGTCGTCTCGTACGCCGTCTTCCGGGGCCTGGTGAAGGTGCTTCCGCGCAAGCGGCGCTCCATCACCGTCGCGGCCTTCGTCTCCGCGCTGCTCTCCGTCCCGGCCGCCGCCGTCGCCTTCACCCTCATCTACGCGATCGGCGGCACCACCGACGTCGCGATCTCCAAGGTCGCCACCGCCATGATCGGGGTGCATGTCCTCATCGGCATCGGCGAGGCCGCCATCACCGCGCTCACCGTCGGCGCCGTCATCGCCGTACGACCCGACCTCGTGTACGGCGCCCGCGGCCTCCAGCAGCAGCTCAAACTGCGCGTGAACGGGGAACTGGTCGACGCCCCCACGACCGTCGCCCCCGTCGCCGGCCGCTCCTCGCACCGCAAGGTGTGGATCACCGGCCTCGTCACCTCCCTCGTCCTCGCCGGATTCGTCAGCTTCTACGCCTCCGCCAGCCCCGACGGCCTGGAGAAGGTCGCCAAGGACAAGGGCATCGACCAGAGGGTCGAGAAGCACGCCACGGAGGACTCCCCGCTCGCCGGTTACGGCGTCAAGGACATCTCCGACGCCCGGATCTCCGGCGGCCTCGCGGGCGTGATCGGCGTCGGCGTCACCGTCGTCGCGGGCAGTGGCGTCTTCTGGGCGATCCGCAGGCGCCGCAGCGCCGACGCGTCTGCCGTCTCCCTCCCCGAGAGCGTCTGACGTGGGCGCGGGTCACGCCCACCGGCTCTACCGGCACGGGCACTCGCCCGTGCACGCCCTGCCACCGCACACCAAACTCGCCGCGGCCTTCGCCTTCGTGGTCGTGGTCGTCTCCACCCCGCGCGAGGCGATGTGGGCGTTCGCGCTGTACGCCGCGCTGCTGGCGACGGTCGCGTACAAGGCCCGCGTACCGGCCGGATTCCTGCTCCGACGGCTGCTGATCGAGATCCCGTTCGTCGCCTTCGCCGTGCTGATGCCGTTCGTGGCGGAGGGCGAGCGGGTGGACGTGCTGGGCATGTCGTTGAGCGTCAATGGCCTGTGGGGCGCCTGGAACGTGCTCGCCAAGGGAACGCTGGGCGTCGCCGCCTCCGTACTCCTCGCGTCCACCACCGAACTGCGCGAACTGCTCCTCGGTCTGCAGCGGTTGAAGCTCCCGCCACTGCTCGTGCAGATCGCCTCCTTCATGATCCGGTACGGCGACGTCATCACGGACGAGATACGGCGGATGCGGATCGCACGGGAGTCGCGCGGCTTCGAGGCCCGTGGTGTGCGGCACTGGGGGGTGCTCGCGAAGTCGGCGGGCGCGCTGTTCATTCGCTCCTACGAACGTGGGGAGCGCGTGCATCTCGCCATGGTGAGCCGGGGGTATGCCGGTTCGATGCCGGTCATCGACGAGGTGACCGCATCCCGGGCGCAATGGTCGTACGCCCTCGCCCTCCCGTTCGCCGCCCTTGTCGTATGTCTGCTGGGATGGACGCTGTGACCCCCTCTCTGGAAGTGGCCGGACTGGCCTTCGCCTACCCCGACGGGCACCAGGCCCTCTTCGGCGTGGACTTCACCATCGGGCGTGGCGAGCGCGTCGCGCTGCTCGGCCCGAACGGCGCCGGCAAGACGACGCTCGTGCTGCACCTCAACGGCATCCTGAGCGGCGGCACCGGCAGCGTGACGGTGGCCGGACTGCCGGTCGGCAAACGGCACATGGCGGAGATCCGGCGCAAGGTCGGCATCGTCTTCCAGGACCCGGACGACCAGCTGTTCATGCCGACCGTCCGGGAGGACGTCGCCTTCGGCCCGGCCGCGGCGGGGATGAAGGGCGCCGAGCTGGAGGAGCGGGTCCATGCGGCGCTGGAGCGGGTCGGCATGGAGGCCTTCGCCGACCGTCCTCCGCACCACCTCTCCTTCGGCCAGCGGCGCCGGGTGGCCGTCGCGACGGTGCTGGCGATGGAGCCGGAGATCCTCGTCCTCGACGAGCCGTCCTCCAACCTCGACCCCGCCTCACGGCGCGAACTCGCCGACATCCTGCGGTCGTTGGACGTCACCGTCCTCATGGTCACGCACGACCTGCCGTACGCCCTCGAACTGTGCCCCCGGGCACTCGTCCTGAGCGAGGGCGTGATCGCGGCCGACGGGAAGACCGGCGAACTGCTCTCCGACGACGAGCTCATGCGCACACACCGTCTGGAGCTCCCCTTCGGGTTCGACCCGCGCTCCGTGACCATGGGCGCGTGAACCACGGGCGCGTGAACCCCGGACATGTGAACAATGGGCGCGTGACGAAACTAGACGACGTCGGGTCCGTCGGTTCCGCCGGAACGGTCGGCTCGGCCGGCTCGGCCGGATCGCTGCTCCTCGACGAGCAGCTGTGCTTCGCGCTGTACGCCGCCCAGCGCGCCGTGACCGCCGCGTACCGCCCGCTGCTGGAGGAGCTCGGTCTCACCTACCCCCAGTACCTGGTCCTGCTGGTCCTCTGGGAACGCGGCGAGACCACGGTCAAGGAGCTCGCGACCGCGCTGCACCTGGACTACGGCACGGTGTCGCCGCTGCTCAAGCGGCTGGAGTCGGCGGGGCTGGTGCGCCGTGAGCGGTCGGCGCACGACGAACGCTCCGTGCTGGTCGCACTCACCGGCCGCGGCGAGATGCTCAGGGAGCGCGCGGAGGAGGTACCGCAGGCGCTGCTGACTGCGACGGGCGTGAGCGAGGCCGAGGTCGCGCGGCTCCGGGAGGAGCTGTGGCGCCTGGCGGAGCGCGCGGAAGGGGCGGCGGCGCGAGGGCGCTGACGGCGCCCCTGGAACGCTCATCGAGGGTTACCCACGGTTTCTACCCCCTGGTAGTACGGATCTCCGTACTGGCGGGTACCTTGTGCACGATGTACTTGCACACCCGTGTGCTGCCTGCCGTTCCGCTCGCCGAGTTGTATGCCCTGGGGGAGGTCCCGCTGTGATCGACGGCACCGTTGTCGACACCCGTCCGACGAAGATCATGTACGTCGCCGAGGCCACCGCGCACGGCGGCCGGGACGGATACGTCACCAGCCAGGACGGCCGGCTCGAACTGAAGGTCGCGATGCCGCCCGCGCTCGGCGGCGACGGCAACGGCACCAACCCGGAGCAGCTGTTCGCGGCCGGCTACAGCGCCTGCTTCCACAACGCGCTGGTGCTGGTGGGCCGCCGCGCCGGGTACGACCTCTCCGGCTCCACCGTCGCCGCGAAGGTCGGCATCGGCCCGAACAAACAGCGCGGCTACGGCCTCGCGGTCGCCCTGAGCGTCTCGCTCCCCGTCGTCGACCAGGACCTGGCGACGAAGCTCGTGGACGCGGCCCACGATGTCTGCCCGTACTCGAACGCCACCCGCGGCAACATCGAGGTCACGATCCTGCTGGGCTAGGAATCGAAGGCTGTAGGTGTGTGTTGCACTCACTGTTGGCACAGGTGACGACAGGGAGCGCGGGCGTGGACGTGAACGGCACAGTGGCCGAGGGCTTCGAGCCGGTCAGGGAAGCGTTCGTACGCAACTTCGAGACGCTCGGGGACCGGGGCGCCGCCGTCACCGTGTACCGCGACGGGCACAAGGTCGTCGACCTGTGGGGCGGCACACGGGACGTCGACGGCAGCGAGCCCTGGCAGCACGGCACCGCGCAGATCGTGCGCTCCGCGACCAAGGGCGTCGCCGCTGCCGTACTGCTGCTGCTCGCCCAGCGCGGGGTACTCGACCTGGACGCTCCGGTCGGCCAGTACTGGCCGGAGTACAAGGCGGCGGGCAAGGAGAGCACCCTCGTCCGGCATGTGCTCGCGCACCGGGCCGGGGTGCCCGTTCTCGACCGTCCGCTCACGCCGGCCGAGGCGGCGGATCCCGATCTCGCGGCCGCGGTGGTGGCCGCGCAGGCACCGGCGTGGGAGCCGGGGGCGGAGCACGGGTATCACGCGCAGACCTACAGCTGGCTGACCGGTGAGCTGGTCCGGCGGGTGACCGGGCGCTCGATCGGCGCGTGGATCGCGGACGAGGTGGCCGGGCCGCTCGGACTGGATCTGTGGGTCGGGCTGCCGGAGGCGGAAGCGGGGCGCGTGGGCAGGGTCGCGCAGGTCGAGGCCCCGTCGGCGCCCGGGGGCCTGAAGACCCGCCCCAAACGGGCGGTCTCCGAGGCGTATGCGGATCCGTCGTCCCTCACCCGGCGCGCCTTCGCCGCGATCACTCCACTGCCGGACGAGAACGATCCGGCGTACCGGGCGGCGATGCTGCCCGCGTCCAACGGCATCGCCACGGCGGAGGGGCTGGCCCGGTTCTACGCCGCGCTGATCGGGGAGGTGGACGGCGTACGGCTGTTCACGCCGGCCACCGTGGAGCGGGCCCGCGCCGAACAGTCCGCCGGCCCCGACCGCGTCCTCGTCGTCAACACCCGCTTCGGCCTCGGCTACATGCTCCACGGCACCGCCTCGCCCCTGCTCTCCCCGGGCTCCTTCGGTCACCCCGGCCGCGGCGGCGCCCTCGGCTTCGCCGACCCCGACACGGGCATCGCCTTCGGCTACGTCACGAACGGCTTCCGCAAGAGCGTGACGGCGGACCCGCGGGCCCAGGCGCTGGTACGGGCCGTACGTCTGTCCCTCGGGGGCTGAACTCCTGCCCTGGGGGGCTGAGGCCGGGGTGGGGCGCACAGCTCGGCGCTCATGGGGCGGCGCTGTGCCCACCCGTGCCGCCCCTGGCGGCGCACATGCCCACAGCTACGAACGCTGTCGCGGCACCCTGCACACGCCGGTCGGCCCACCCACCGGGCGGCGGCCTATCCCGCGTGCAGCATCAGACCGATGCCCAGCACCAGGAGCCCCGCTGCCGCGATGCGAGGCGCTCCGAAGCGTTCTTTGAAGAAGATCGCGCCGATGGCCGCGCCGACGATGATCGAGGACTCGCGCAGGGCGGCGATCGGGGCGAGCTCGGCGCGGGTCTGGGCCCAGAGCACCAGCCCGTACGCCGCGACGGAGAGCGCCGCGCCGAGGAAGCCGACGGCGGCGAACGGCCGCAGCACGGACACCAGTTCACCGCGCAGGCGGTACACCGCGTACGCCGGGATCACCACACCCTCGACGGCCATCAGCCAGGCGATGTACCCGAGGGAGGACCCGGAGGCGCGCACGCCCAGCCCGTCGACGACGGTGTACGCGGCGATCGACACCCCGGTCGCCAACGCGGCCCCGATCGCGGCCCAGTTGGGCCGCCGCCCGCGCAGCCCCCACAGCGCGACACCCGTCAGCCCCGCGCAGGACAGCGCGATGCCCGACGCGGCCCACCCGTCGGGCACCTCGTGCGCGAAGACGGCCGCCAGCGCCGTGACGATCAGGGGAGCGGTCCCGCGGGCGATCGGATACGCCTGCCCGAAGTCGCCGAGCCGGAACGACCGCATCAGCAGCACGTAGTACGCGACGTGGATCACGGCGGAAGCGATGAGGTAGGGCCACGCCCCGGACGCCGGGAACGCCACGAACGGCACCATGACGAGACCGATCAGCATGCCGCCGCCCGCGATCAGCGTGAACCCGACCAGCTTGTCGCTGATGCGGTGCGCGATCGCGTTCCAGCTGGCGTGGGTGACCGCGGCGAGCAGCACCGCCGCGGTGACGGCCGGCGTCACGCGGTCGGCTCGCGCACGTCCACCAGGGTGCCGCCGGCGTGGGCGATCAGGCTCTTGGGGTCCATCGGGAAGACGGTGTACGGCGTGCCCGCCGCGGCCCACACCGTGTCGTGGTCGAGCAGCGAACGGTCCGCCAGGACACGGGTCCTGGTGCGGTGCCCGAAGGGCGGTACGCCACCGATCGCGTACCCCGTGGTCTCGCGCACCACGTCCGCCTTGGGCCGGGTCACCTTCTCGGCGCCCAGCTCCCGCCGGACGAGCTCCACGTCGACCCGCGACGCGCCGTCCATCAGCACCAGCACCGGCACTCCGTCCGCCGCGAAGATCAGCGACTTGCAGATCTGGCTCAGCTCGCAGCCGATCGCGGCGGCGGCCTCGACCGCGGTGCGGGTCGCGTCCGGGAAGCGACGGATTCGCCCGTTCACCTCATCGAGGCCCAACTCCCGCAGGGCCTCGGCGAAACGGGGATGGGCGGCGGTCCCGGCGCGGGAGCGCTCTTCGGCGGCGTTCTCGTCGGTGGCGGTCATGAACGGCACGCTAGCGGTCGGTGTACGAGGCATGCGACCGGGTTCTAGTCCCACCAGAAGCGCCACAGCGGGGCATCGACGAGGGACGCCGCGTACTCGGGGAAGGGCGTTGGGGGGTCGTCGACGATGTTGTCGGCCGTGGTCAGGAGATGTTCGAGGGCCACGTGCTGGGCCTGCTGCTCGTCGCGCGGCGGGCTCGCGACGGAGACGTACAGCGTCGACCCGACGGCGGCGAGGACCCGCGCCCCGAACCGGTCCTCCCAGCTGCGCAGCAGGGCGCAGAGCACGGGGAGGGGCGCCTCCGCGCGCCAGCCGACGAGGGCGGGGATGTCGGCGCTCCGCCGGGCGGCGACGAGGCCGAGACAGCCGTCCCACAGCTCGTACGGCCACTCGTCCGCGAGCAGGGCGAAGGCCGACCGCGCGGCCTCGTCCGGGTCCACGCCGCAGGAGGCGAGCGTGCCGCGGGCCAGGCCGGGCCACCGGTCGAAGCGGGCACCGGGGCCGTCCCCTGCGAGCCGGTGCTTCGGGTAGCCGCGCCAGCCTTCCTCCAGGTCACCTTCGAGGTCGACGGCGTCCACGGCGGCGAGATCGGGGGAATCGGACCGGCGGTTCGGATAGCAGAGGACCGGCATTAGGCCGGTGTCGCCCTGCTGCCGCTGATACCGCGTCCACTCGGCCAACGGGTCCGCCGGTGGCTCGTCGGACTGCCACATGACGGGGGAGCCGTCAGGGACGAGGCGCCCGGCGGGCAGCCCCTCGGGAAGCGGGAACGTCATGCGCGGAGCGTAGGGCGCCCCACTGACATCGCCCTTGGGCCGAAGGCAGGCGCGCCCGCAACTGGACGGCCAGGGCCTGATCCGAACGGCACTAGCTGCCGGCTTTCAGCAGCGCCGCCACGATCGGCCCCGCCGTGTCACCCCCGTGCCCGCCCTGCTGTACGACGCCCGCCGCCGCCAAGTCGCCCTTCCACGCCGTGAACCAGCCGTTCGGCTTGTCCTGGCCGTCGACCTCGGCGGAGCCGGTCTTGGCGCCGTAATCGGGGCCGAGACCGGACATGGCCTCGGCGGCGGTGCCGGCTGCGGCCGTGTACTGCATCACTTCGCGCAGCTGGGAAAGCGTGGACGCGGACATGGTGCGGGACGCCGTGGCCAGCGTGCGGTGGTCCACCGTCGGAGACACCAGGTACGGCTGGTGGAAGGTGCCCGCCTTGACCGTCGAGGCGACCGACGCCATGTTCAGCGGGTTCATGCGGACCCCGCCCTGGCCCATCAGCGACGCCGCCATCTGCGCGGCGCTCTGCACCGGCACCGAGCCGTCGAAGGAGGGGACGCCGATGGCCCAGTTGTTCATGCTCAGCCCGAAGACCTGCTGGGCCTGCTTGGTCAGGTCGTCGTTCTCCAGCTTCTTCGCCTGGGTGATGAAGGCGGTGTTGCAGGACCGCGCAAAGCTCGCCTTGAAGGTGCCGTTCTTGATCTCGAAGTCGTCGTCGTTGTGGAACTTCCAGCCGCCGTACGTCGCCGTCTTGGGGCACGGGTGCGACTTGTCGGCCGAGGCCAGACCCTTGTCGAAGAGCAGCGACGCCGTGATGACCTTCATCGTGGAGCCGGGGGCGAGGGAGCCCTGGAAGGCGGTGTTGAAGCCGTGACCGGTGTTCGCGACGGCGAGGATCTCGCCCGTCGAGGGGCGCATCACGACGACCGACGCCTTCGACTTGGCGGCCACCTTCTCCTCGGCGAGGGCCTGCAGGGTCGGGCTGAGCGTCGTCTTCACGGTCCCCGGGGTGCCCTCGCTGAGCGTCACCAGGGTCTTGTCGGGGGTCTTCTGGGCCCCCTTCTTCGCGGCCTTGCGGACCACGCGCAGCTCGATGCCCGCCTTGCCGCCGGCCGTCTTGCCGTACTTCTCGCGCAGGCCGTCCAGGACCGTGCCCAGTGAGGGGTACTTGGCGGTGGTCAGCTCCGCGCCGTTTCGGTCGAGGGCCGTGACCGGGGGCGTGCCCGACTCGCCGGTGACCAACCGGTCGCCGTCCTGGAGGTCCGGGTGGACGACGGACGGCTTCCAGCCGACCATCGGTACACCGTCCTTGGCGCGTCGGACGACCGTCAGCTTCGAGTCGTACGTCAGCGGCTTGCTCTTGCCCTTGTACGTGACGGTGGCCTTGACGGAGAACGGGACGGCGGCGCCCGACCGCTTGCCGCTGGTCAGCGTCACGCCGGTGATGTGGGCGTCCTTGGCGTAGCCGGTGAGCGTGGTCGTCGCGGCGGCCGAGTCGTCGGTGGCGGCGGCCGCCTTGGCGACGTCGCCGCTCTGCCAGGCGGTGAGGAAAGCCGCGGCCGTCGTGCGTACTTCGGTCGCCGACAAGGGGCCCGTCTTCACGGTCTTGTGGTCGCCGCTCGTCGACGTCCGGTCCTCGGCCGCCGCGCCGCCGCCGTACAGGCTGTAGGCGCCGAACGCCCCGCCGACGACGACCACGGCGATCACCCCGCCGAGTACGGCGGGTTGCTTCGTCTTCCGCCGCTCGGCGACGCGCCTTCTCTTGCCCACAGCTTCCAGTCCTCCGCCGTCCCCTGATGCCCCCGTGCCTCACGCTGCTCAAACTGCTCAACGAGAGCACCACCCTAGGGTCCCGCCCCCTGAGGGGTGACTTCAGCCACCGGTTCGTAGCACAGCTGCGACGATCGGACCGGCCGCGTCCCCTCCGTGGCCGCCCTCCTGGGTCATCGCGGCGGCCGCGATGTCATTGCGGTAACCGGTGAACCAGCTGTTGGACTTGGTCTGGCCGTCGACCTCGGCGGAGCCGGTCTTGGCGCCGATGTCACCGCCCAGCCCGGCCATGACACGCGTGGCGGTGCCGCTCGTCGCGGTGAGCCGCATCATCTGCTTGAGCTGCGCGACGGTGTTCGTCGGCAGTCCCTTCGCCTGCGCGGGCACGCGGTCGTCGAGCTTGAGCGGCACGATGACCGGCTGACGGAACGTGCCGGTGATGGCGGTCGCCGTCACGGACGCCATGTTCAGCGGGCTCATCTGGACCTGGCCCTGACCGATCGCGTTCGCCGCGCGGTCCGAGCCGGCGGAGGCGGGGACGCTGCCGTCGAAGGACGGAATGCCCGTCTTCCAGTTGTCCTGGCCGAGGCCGAACCGCGTCTGCGCCTCGGTGGTGAGCGACTCGTCGGTGAGCGGCACCTTGTCGGTGCCGTCGATGAGCTTCACGAAGGCCGTGTTGCAGGACCGCATGAAGCTGTTGGCGAGGCTGGCGTTCTCGTTGGCCTGCATGCCCGTGAGGTTGTGGAACGTCTGGCTCTGCCAGGTCGCGGTGTCCGGGCAGGGCGCGGGGCCGTTCATCGTGGTCACGCCGTTGTCGATGAACATCGCCGCGGTGATGATCTTCATCGTGGATCCGGGCGCGAGCTTGCCGAGGAACGCCGCGTTGAACCCGTCGTCGCGGTGGTTGGCGACCGCCAGTACCTCACCGGTGCTCGGCTTCACTGCCACCACGGACGACTCGGAGTACCGCACGACCGCCTTCTCCGCGGCGGCCTGCGCGCTCGCGCTGAGCGTCGTACGCACCTTGCCCGGCTGCCCCTTGGCGAGGGTGACCAGGGTCGTGTCGCCGGTGTCCTCGTTCCCGTGCCGGATCGCCAGCTCGATACCGGGCGTGCCGCCCGCCGTGTCGCCGTACTTGTCGCGCAGCGCGTCCAGGATCGGCCCCAGGGACGGGTACTTCTCCTTCGTCAGGACAACGTCGTTGCGGTCCACGGCCTCGATCGCCGGACTCGCCGACTCGCCCGTGACGAGCGTGTCCCCGTCCTTCAGCTCCGGGTGGAGCACGGACGGCTTCCAGCCGACCAGCGCCTTCCCGGTGGTGTCCCCGCGTACGACGGTCAGTTCGGAGTCGTACGAGAAGGGCTTGCTCTTCCCGTCGTACGACACCTTCGCCCTCACCGAGAACGGCACGGTCGCGCCGGTCGGCGTGCCCGGCGTGATCCTCACGTCGGTGAGGTGGGCGTCGGTGCGGTAACCGGCCAGCATGGTTTCCGCGTTCGTCGCGTAGTTGGTGTACGACGCCGCCTTGGCCGCGTCGCCCTTCTCCCAGGCCGCGAAGAACGCGCGGCTGGTCTCCTTGACCTCCGCCTTGCTCGGCGGCCCGGTCTTCACGGCGGCGGCCCCCGACGCGCCCGAGCCGCCGTCCCCGCTGATCGCGGTCACCACGTTGTAAGCGCCGTACCCGGCGCCCCCCACCATCACGGCGAACACACTGCCGATGACGGCTGCCTTTGCCCCCTTGCGCATTGCGCGATCCCTCCCCGTGCCCCTCTCCCGAACTTCTGAACGCGTTCAGAAAAGTTGGTCTACACCGCACCCTATGTGGGGCGTGTGGCTCATGGGGCGGACATTCTCCGAATCGTTAGGCCCAAGTGTCGAGACACATCCGTGAACGCCATTCATTGATGGGGATTGCGGTGCCGGTAGTCGCAGGGGTCGGAAGCCCGCTCGCGGGGGAGCCCGTCGCGCGACCGCAACCGAGGCCCCGGCGCACGCGTCGCGTACCACATGGAACGCGAATGGCTCTTCTCTCTCATCCCCCTGACGATCGGCACGATCTTCCTCGGTTTCGGCGTGTACGGCCTCCGCCGTGCCAGGGCGCTCCGCCGCGCAGGCGTCACTGCCGAGGCTTGGATCGTCCGGCACGAGGTCAGGCGGGACGACGAAGGTGCCACGTTCTACCACCCGGTCGCGGCCTGGACGGCCCGGGACGGGCGCACGTGCGAGTACTCATCCAGGTTCGGCCGCGGAGCCGTCAGAAGCGGCTTCGGCGTGGGGGCGTCCGTCACGGTCCAATATGATCCGCAAGCCCCACACCGGTTTGCGATCGAGGGCTGGGACATGAAGGGGGTCGACCTGCTGTTCACCGTGCTGGGATCGATCTTCACCGTGGGCACGGTGACGGTGTTGCTGGTCCGGCTGCTCACCCTCTGACCGTGGCCAAAGGGCAGCCCGCTCCTCATTCGACAGGATTAACTCGGCCTTCGGTCGCCCGGTATGTGTTATCCCGGAACCCTGTCTGAAGGATTCCTGACTCAGAGGCTCAGCCCCGGCATCGCCGATTCGACCATCATATGAAGCAAGGCTATTTTCACGGATCTTTTGTTCCTGCGCCCATTAAGGCGAACGCTCGACCTGTCTGCCGTCCTGATTCTCCAGCCCGCGTGTATAAGGGAGCGGTTCCCAATGCAGTGCACAGGAGATCTTGATGGTAGCCACCGCGCCGCTGCCCCCACCTCGCGAAGCAACCCAGAGTGCAGAGGCGGCCGCACCGAGCAGACACCGGACGCAACTGCTGCTGTGGCCGTTCGTCCTCACCTTCGGTGTGACCGGTTACGGTCTGACTGCTCCTGTACTCGGGCGCGACGAACTGATCACGTGGGACGTGGTGACCCGTGATACAGCGCAGATTCTTGCCACCCTGCACAATGTCGATGCCGTGCACGGAACGTATTACCTGCTGATGCACCTGTGGGTGAATCTGTTCGGCGATTCCGCCATTTCTATGCGGCTTCCCTCGGTTCTCGCCGCATCCGGAGCCGCGTCCGTCTTGAGTCTCCTCGGTAACCGGCTTTTCGGGCCGCGGGCGGGAATTCTCGCGGGAATTCTCTTCGCTCTCGTTCCGGCCGTGAGCCGCTACGCTCAGGAGGCACGCAGCTACGCCCTGGTGGTCCTCCTGGCAGCACTCGCGACCCTCCTGCTGCTCCAGGTGCTCGACCGCCCTCGCAGCGTGTGGCGCTGGGCCGCATACGCCCTCACGCTTGTCGGCCTCGGACTGCTCCATGTGATTGCGCTGTCCGTCGTAGCAGCCCACGCCTGCATGCTCGCGGCCCACGCGCGGCGTGATCGCTCCCTGTGGTGGAAGTCTGCCCTCGCCCTCCTGACCGTCGCCGTCCTGCTCGCCCCGGTCGTCCTGCTCAGCCGGTCCCAGGTCAACGTCCAACTGGGCTGGGTTCCGGTGCCCGACGGGTGGGCACTCCTTTCCATCTGGTGGGACATCTTCGCCTCCGGAGCATGCGCCGGAGCGCTGATCGCCCTGGCTCTCCTGGCCCGTTCGCCACGCAGGGCTGCGCTGCTCCTGTGCGCCGTCTGGGCCCTCCTGCCCCCCGTGCTCGTGTGGCTCGCCTCCCAAGGCGGCGTCTCCTACTTCCGCTCCGTGTACCTGCTGTTCACCATTCCTGCCTGGGCTCTTCTCGCCGGCGCCGGCCTCAGCGCAGCCTGTCACTCCTGGAAGGCAGCAACGGCCCTCCTCGCGGTGCTGGCCGTCCTCAGCCTGTTCGACCAGAGACAAGTGCGACAGCCGTTCGACCACGACGGCCCCATCCTCCAGCCCCCCCTCGACTACAGGTCCGCGGCGGACCTGATCGCGAAGCACTACCGGCCCGGGGACGCCGTCGTATACGACCGTGAGCACTCGTGGAAGCTCGACGCCGGAGTCCAGTACTACCTGCCCCGCGGTCTCAAGATGCGCGACGTGTTCCTGCAGAGCGCTCCGAGGGAGATCAACCAGCTCTACGCGATCGACTGCTTCGTGCCGGACCGGTGCCTGAAGGGCGAGCAGCGCGTCTGGCTCCTGGCCCACGGTGACGAACCGGACCCGTTCAATGCCATCAACCAGGGCCAGGCATACGTTCTGCGCAACCGGTACAAGCCGTCCTGGAGCCAATCGATGGCGGGGATGACCGTCACCCTGCTCGTACGCGACGACAAGCACTGAGCGCAGATCTCCCGATGGCCGGAGCTGGGCCGTCCTCGCGCCGTGCGAGGCGACCGACGTCAACCGCCAACGGCCAATAACGACCGAGGGGGGGGGGGGGGGGGGCGCGCCCCCCCCCCCCCCGGGGGCCCCCCCCCCCCCCGGGGGGGGGCCCCCCCCCCCCCCCCCCCGGGGGGCGGGGGGGGGGGGGGGCGGGGGGGGGGGGGCGGCG
>NZ_JBITGS010000045.1:0-70998 GCF_044457265.1 Streptomyces sp. NPDC050564
CCAACGCTTCCGCCGTCTGCCGGCCGACACCACACCGCCACCACGCCCGCCGGGGGTGCGCAAGGTGACCGGCTGGATCACCCGCAATCCCGACCGCATGAACGACGACCAGCAAAAACTCAAGGCCATTCTGGCACGCTGCCCCGAACTCGAAGCCGCCACCGGACACGTCCGCTCCTTCGCCGCGATGATGGCCATCCGCAGCGCGAGCCGCCTGCCCGAATGGATCGCTGCCGCCCGAGCGGACACCGCCATCGGCCTCCGCGGCTTCGCCGACGGCCTGCTCACCGACCTCGACGCCGTCGTCCTCGGCCTGAGCACGGAATGGAGTTCGGGCTGCGTCGAGGGCAGAGTCACGGACATCAAGTTCCTCAAGCGCCAGATGGGCGGCAGAGCCGGACTCCCGCTACTCCGCAAGCGCGTCCTGCTCGTCGCCGCCGACCGTCGGCAACACAGAGTCACAACCCAGGCAACTCACTGACCGGCTTCACGGAAATCTTGGAAGAGCCTCGTTTCACCCGTTGCTGAGACGCGACAAACGCAATCATCCTGCTCCCCGCACGCGCGGGGATGGTCCCACCCTGAACATCTGCGGCGCCCCGGGCAAGCACTGCTCCCTGCACGCGCGGGGATGGTCCTGCGAAGGTACCGCGAGCGGAACGGCTGCTCCCTGCACGTGCGGGGGAAGGCATGTCATCGAGACAGCTGTGGGATCCTCAACTGCCTGTGGGTGCACTGGAGTTCGGTGTGGTTGTCGGTGGTGGGGGCTAGCGTCGGAGGCGCTGTGATGCGAACTCCTGCCGGCCGGTGCCTGCAGGGCGAACGGGCAAGGGGGGAGGGCCGTGGTTCCTCGACCGACCGGCGGACATCGGGAACGCTCCTTGCCCGTCCTGCGCGCCTTGTCGCTCCCGTCCGTGCCGGACCGGTCGACCGCCCGGACCGGGGGCTGCGGGCCTCCCGCATCGCCCGCCCTGTCCCGCCCTGCCGCTCCGTCGGTATGGGGTAGTCCGCTGGCCCCGGGAACAACGGCGCCCAAGCTTCTGAGACGTAAGGATTCCGATTGACTCTCATCTACGCCTTCCGTGACGAAGACGGTGTGTGGCACGGCGACGTGGACGCCGCCGTCCTCGATCTCGTTCCCGGCGAAGGCACCTTGACCATCCCGGCGCAGGCGCAGGGGCAGGGGAGTGTGTTCGCCGGCCAGGCGCTTCACGTCCTGTATGCGTCCTGCGACCTGGAACCGAGCCAGACTTCTTACCGGCTCGACGGCGGTGACAGTGTGCTGGCGTCCTGGCGCGTACACGAACTGCTGGCTCCCGCCTACCGGCCGGGCGACGCCAGCACCGCCCGGACCCCGTTCCCGGCCCGGCCCGCCATGCGCCCTGCGCCGCAGGCGGTGAGACTGGAGCTCGGCGACACCCACCGGCGCTACAGCCTTTCGGCGGATCCCACCGAAGACGGACGACTGGAGCTGACCGTCCTCATCTGCTCGACCGACGGCGTCATCCACGGCGAACTCACCGGCGAGGTGGACCCGCGCGACCTCGGCGACATCGGCCGCATCGTCACCGCCGCAGCAACCCTGTGCCCCACTCCCGAACCACCCGGCCCGCCACCCCCGACCACTCCTGCCGCGACGCAGGTGAAGGCGACCCGTGCGGGGGCACCGTGGACGCCCGAGGCCGAGCAGTACCTGATCGACGCCCACCGCGCGGGAACGAGCCTGCAGCACATGGCTCTCGAGCTCGGGCGAAGCGAGAACTCCATCCGCTGGAAGCTCCACGGACTCAAACTCGCCCCACACCCCGCCGACCTGGTGCCCTCCCGGCACACCGCGACAGCACCCGAGCCGCCCAAGGCGTACACGGTGGAGGACAAACGCAAGGCCCATCCGAATGCCTACATGCCCTGGACCGACCAGGACGAGCAGTACCTGGCCGCCCGCTGCGCCCAGGGGGCGTCGCTGGCGCAGCTGGCACGGGAGTTCGGCCGCAACGAGGGAGCGATCGCGAGCCGCCTGATGAAGATCGGTGCGGTGGGGCCGGCTGCCGACGCGGCACCAGAGTTCGGCGGCTGACGTCATCGCGGCAGCGACGACTCGGCAGACGTCCGTGGGGAGCGTTCCTTGACCACCCGGAACCCGGTACGGGACGGTCGTGGCGCAACACACCGCCCAGGTGCAGTGACCTGCTGTCCCTCGCCGAAGTCAGCTTCCGTGACTGACGATGCCCCTCCGCACTTCCAAAAGGCACAGACTCAGCTCTGCTTCATCGATGCGATCAGAGGGGATTGGTACGTGAAGCATGTTGCCAAGGACCACCAGTTGGCGCAGGTCTACCTTCAGGCAGCGGTGGCTCAGGCCGCGCTGGGAGAGCTCGACGAAGCCGGACATCGTCTGGGCGCGATCCTGGCTCTGCCGCTCGAGGACCTGCTGGCCATGGCTCATACAGTCGCCGCCTACGTGGACTCGGTCACCATGGTCACCGGCAGCGAGTTCGCCACCGGAAAGCCTGGGGAGAGCGGCGAGACGGAAAGCCTGGACGAGCGGGTGCCGCCCGATCGCGCTCTCACGCTGCGCCTGATGTCGGCCTGGTCGTCCAACGACGCAACCTCGTTCGACGCACTGTTCACCGCGGCGGTGGGCGACAGCATCGGGGCCCTGCACGCGCGGGACCTGTTCGTCTTCGCGCTGGAGGTCACCGAGTACAGAGCCGCTTCGGCAGCGAACCCGCAGGTGATGGTCAAAGCTCTGTGCAAGGCCATGACGAAGCACGGCCCGTCCCACTTGTCGTGGAATCCTCCGCAAGGTTGACACGAACGACTGTCCCGCGCACCCGACCGAGCTCGAGGAGCAGATCCTGCAGTAGCCGAAGCGCTGCGCCTGTCCGGCAGCAAGCACGGTTCCGCCGGCCGGAAGTCCTCCGTAGCGGCACTGCCGCAGGTCGAGCACGCTGGTCACGCTTGACTCCATGCACCTCCCTTTCGGTCCGCCCCGTTCCGGGCGTACGTCGTGGACGGCGCCATGCTGAAGAAGTCCCGGTGGAAGTCTCCGACCAGGCGGTGGGGAGCCACCCATGAGGTCGCTGACTCCCGCAAAACGGCGTTCACCCGGAACCGGCCATACCTCTGCCGTCGAACGGCACAGAGGGCGCACGCTTTTCAGACTTCCATCAATGATCGTGTTTATCAGGAAAACCGCCCGCAGCTACCGTCTCTGTGGTTACGGTCTGTGCTCATGCGGTTTCTGCACACTTCGGACTGGCATCTGGGCCGCCGGTTCCATTCAGAAGACCTGATCCCCGCCCAGGCTGCCTTCCTCGATCAACTGGTCGACACTGCCCGGACCGAGGACGTCGACGCGATCCTTGTCGCAGGAGACGTCTACGACCGGGCCATTCCCAGTCTGGATGCGGTGCGCCTGTTCAACCGCGCTCTGCACCAGCTTGCCGACCTCGATGTGCCGATCATCATGATCAGTGGGAACCACGACTCCGCGCACCGTCTCGGTGTCGGATCCGGCCTTCTCGCCCGTGCCGGCATCCACTTGAGGACCGACCCCGGCACCTGCGACGTTCCGGTCCTCCTCGAAGACGCCGACGGCCCGGTGGCCGTGTACGGCATCCCCTACCTCGAGCCGTCGATGGTCCGCGACCGCCTGGATGCCGAAGCCGTCTCCCACCGCGCGGTACTGACCGCAGCCCTGGACCGTATCCACGCCGACCTCACCAACCATCAGCCGGCCGGCACCCGGTCCGTGGTCCTCGCACACGCCTTCGTCACTCCCGGCACCGGGCAGCCCGAAGAACGCGATGAGAGCGAGGAGTCCACCAGCGAACGCGAAATCGCCGTGGGCGGTGTCGCCCACGTGGGCGCCGACGTATTTGACGGGATCGACTACGTGGCCCTGGGCCACCTCCACGGCCCCCAGCGCGTCAGTGACCGCATCCACTACAGCGGCTCCCCGCTGGCCTACTCCTTCTCCGAAGCCCGCCACACCAAGTCGATCACCCTGGTCGACCTCGCCGCCGACGCCGTTCCCGCCCTCACTCGGCGGGCCTGCCCTGTGCCCCTGCGTCTGGAGCGCGTGACCGGCTTCATGGAAGACCTCCTGACCAACCCCGACCACGAACCGCTGAAGGACGCCTGGCTCGAGGTCACCCTCACCGACACCGCCCTGCCCTTCGAGGCCATGGCCCGCCTGCGCCGCCGCTTCCCCCACACCGCCAGCCTCAAGCACGAGCCCGTCCTCATCCCCGCCCAGGCCACGAACATCCCGACCTACAGCGAACGCATCCGCGGCCGCGGCGACCTGGACATCACCAGCGACTTCATCAACAGCATGCGCGGCACCGCCCCCACCCCAGACGAACACCACCTGCTCCAGCAGGCCGTCGAAGCATCCCGCCTGAACGAGCAGCAGAAGGAAACCGTCTGACATGCGCCTGCACAGCCTGACCCTGCAGGCTTTCGGACCCTTCGCCGGCACCCACACCATCGACTTCGACTCCCTGTCCGCCGACGGTCTGTTCCTCCTGCACGGCGACACCGGAGCGGGCAAGAGCACCGTCTTCGCCGCGATCTGCTTCGCCCTCTACGGCAAACCACCGGGCGACCGCGACCTGCTGCTGCGCAGCCACCACGCTCCCGCCAGTCTCCTGACCGAAGTCACCCTCGAGGTCACCCTCGCAGGCCGCCGCCTGCGCATCGACCGGATCCCCGCCCAGATGCGTCCCAAGCGATCCGGTGAAGGAGAGACCTCCCAGAAGGCAGAAACCCGCCTCAGCGAATGGGCCGTCGACGCCGATGGCAAAGGCCACTGGGAACCTTCCAGCAAGTCCCACCAAGAGGCCGCCCTCGAGGTCACCGACCTGCTGGGCATGAGCCGGGACCAGTTCTGCCAGGTCGTCCTGTTGCCGCAGAACGACTTCACCAAATTCCTCCACGCCGACGCCCACGGCCGCAGGGAACTCCTCGGCAAACTCTTCCGCACCGGCCGCTTCTCCTTCATCGAGCGCTGGCTCAACGACCACAGCCGCACCACCGAGAAGAACCGCGAGGCCGCCCGCGCCGACGTGCTGCGCCTGGCCGAACGCATCCACCAGGCCGCCGGACCCGACCTGACAACCCAGTACACGCCGCCCACGCCCGAGGACCCGCACACCCTCACCGAGCCCGCCCGCGCCTGGGCCCAGGACCTGATCCGCGCCGGCCACACCGACCACGCCCAGGCAATCCAGGCAGCCACAACGGCCAGGGAGAATCTGGCCGGACAGCAGAGCCTCGAAGCCGCGGCCCGCGAACTCCACCAGCAGCAAGCCACCTACACCAGCGCCCGGCAGCAGTTCGACCTGCTGCAGGAACAGGCCCCGCACCAGGACGCGCTGGTTCAGCGCCGCGACCGGGCCCGCCGTGCGCAGCAGGCCGCACCGTTGCTGCACGCTGCAGGCACTGCTGCAGACGACCACGCCCGTGCCCAGAGTGCTGAACGCACCGCCCGCGAGCACCTGTTGCCCGAACACAAGGACCTGGACGCCGGCCGGCTGGAATCCGCCGAGCAGCGTCTTCGCGCCGACGCGGGCGCTCTGAGCGCCCTGGTCCCCGAAGAAGACACCGTCCGTCGGCTGACCACCGAGCTGGAGCGCACCGACGCCGAACGGCAGGATTTCGCCGCCCAGCAGCACACCGCCCAGGAGTGGCTCGAAGCAGAACCCACCTGTCGCAGCGCCCTGGAAACCCGGCGGGAGGCCGCCCGTCAGGCCGAGGAGGAAGGCCGCCGCCACCACAGCGCCCTGGACAGCCTCCAGACCCGCCTGGAAGCCGCCGGTCGCCGCGACACCCATCTGGCCAAGGTCGCCGCGGCGGAACAGCAGCTGACCGATGCACAAACCCTCGTCGGCCAGAGTGGCCAGGCCTACCTCACCATCCGCCGCCGGCGCACCGACGGTATGGCCGCCGAACTCGCCGCCACCCTGACCGACGGCACCCCCTGCCCGGTCTGCGGATCCTGCACCCACCCGGCGCCCGCCGCCGCCCAGGACGGGCAGCCCACACGCCAGGACGAACAGGACGCGGAAGCCCTCCACGAACAGGCCAAGACCGCACAGGAAGCAGCCGCAGCCGTGCTGCACGGCCTTCGCGAACAGGCTGCCGCCGCCACCGGTGAAGCCGGTGACACCCCACTGGCCGACCTCAAGGCCCAGCACACCACGCTCACCGCCGAGTTGACCGATGCCCTGGACCGCGCCGCCGACCAGGGCACCGTCCAAGAAGAACTCCTGGCGCTGGACGGCGAGCACACCGCCCAGACCCGCCAACACAGCAGCGCCACGGCCGGCCTGTCCGCCCGCAACGCCCACTACGACACCCTCACCCAGCAGCTCACCGAGCTGACGGCCAAGCTCACCGTAGCCCGCGGTACCCATCCCACCGTCGCCGCCCACGCCGACGCACTCACCCACACCGCCGACCGCCTCAAACAAGCCGCCGAGGCCTCCCGCAGTCTCGCCGCCGCCGTCCAGACCCTCACCCAGCGCACCGAACAGGCCACCCTCGCCGCCAAGAACCAGGGCTTCGACAGCCTCGACCTTGCCCAGCAGGCCCTGATCGGCGAGGAAGACCTGCGCGCCATCGAAGAAGAGATCACCCAGTGGCGCGAGGCCTGCGCCGCGCACACCGCAGTCCTCGACAATCCCGAACTTAAGCAGGCCGCCGCACAGCCTCCCGCCGACCTCGACGCCGCCACGGCCGCACGGGCTGCCGCGGATGACCAGCATGTTGAGGCAGCCGCCGCCGCCAGCGCCGCTCACACCCGCAGCCAGGACCTCACCGCCCTGGCAACCGACCTCGAGGCCGCCATCGACCGCCTGGAACCGCTCGAGCAGGCTCACCTCACCGCCCGGCACCTGGCCGAGCTCGTCACCGGCAACTCAACCAGCGCCCGGGTGCGCATGCAGCTGGAGTCCTACGTCCTGGCGGCCCGTCTGGAAGAAGTCGTCATCGCCGCCAACACGCGCCAGCACCTCATGTCCGAGGGCCGCTACACCCTCTCCCACTCCGACCACCAGGCCGCCCGCGGCGCCCGCTCCGGCCTCGGCCTTCAGATCACCGACGCCTGGACCGGCCGGCCCCGCAAGACCGACACCCTCTCCGGCGGAGAGTCCTTCTTCGCCTCCCTGTCCCTCGCCCTCGGGCTGGCCGACGTCGTCACCCACGAAGCCGGCGGCAACCCCCTGGACACCCTCTTCATCGACGAAGGCTTCGGCACCCTCGACGAGGACACCCTTCACAAGGTCCTCGACGTCCTGGACTCCTTGCGCGCCCACGACCGCACCGTCGGCGTCATCAGCCATGTCCCTGAACTGCGCCGCCGCATCACCCACCGCCTCCACGTCCGCAAAGAACCCACCGGCTCCACCCTCGCCCACCTGAGCGAAGCCGCCGAATAGCCGGACCCTGGCGGGACGGGGCGCATCCCGCCCCGTCCCGCCGACAGGCCCGACCGGCCCCACCTGTGAGTGGGCGGTGCGCCACAGCGTGAAGGGTTAAGTGGAGGGCTAAATTCGGCAGTTAATTCCTGTTAGGGTCGTGGGTATGCCGACCGAGGAAGAGCTGTTTGAGGCGGTAGACGCACTGTTGGAGGGCGAGCCGCAGCTGCCGCCCCCCGAGGAGCGGGCCCGGTTGCGTGAGGCGGCCGGTGTGACGCAGGCCCGTCTTGCGCAGGCGTTGAAATCGTCGACGCAGACGGTGAAGAACTGGGAGAACGGACGGTCCGAGCCGCGCCCGCCGCGCCTACAGGCGTATCTGCGGCTGTTGGAGGGCTGGGCGGAGAAGTACCCGGCCCCCGGCGGGAACGAGGCCGGCCCTTCCGCGGTTATGGCGGCCGCGGTCCCGGAAGCGTTCGCTGCGGCTGCGGCTGCGGCTGCGGCCGTGCCGGACCGTAGGGCCCAGATGCCGACCGCGCCCTCGGTTGAGGCCGCGGATCAGGCTGGGGCCGGTGCACCCCCCGGGCCCGCGGCCACGGCCAGGGGCGCGGCGCGGACGTCGTTGCGGCGCCCGGCAACGAAGGCGGCGGCCCCTGGCGATCCGCGGTTCGTCAGCGGGCCGTTGGCGGTGTTGGACGGGGATGGTACGGCGTACTGCTTGGGCGGGGTGCTGCTGGAGTGCCCGGCGACGACGATCCCGCAGCTGGTGGACTGGGTGCTGGGGGAGTCCGGGATCGGCGCGCCACGGCTGAACAAGAACGGCAAGGACTCCGATCCGCTGATCGTGCTCACCGAGACGGCGGCCGTGAAATTCGGGTTGCCCGCACGGCTGGAGGGCCCGGAAGCCCGCCGCAGCCTGCGGCTGCCGCCGGATCACCCGGTCGTCAAGCAGATCATGAAGGCTAAGTGGCAGCTCACCCAGCGCGGCTTCGGCCCGTGGCCGCGGATCTACCGCCCCGCCAAGGACGGCCGCCGGCAGTGTGTGCAGTTGGCGATCCTGCCCTGGGATGCCCTGGACAGCCGAGCCTGGGGTGACGCCGCTACCCTGCACCCCGCTGATGTGGCCCGGGTGTTGGGCGTGTATGCGTCCCGGGTCATCACCCCGCGCGGCTCAACAGCCGTGTCCGGGCTGGAGTTGATGGCCGCGACGCGGCCGCCGACCCGTGCGGTGAAGGACGCCGCGACGGGGGAGTGGGTGTCTGGCCCGATGCCGGGGGCGCTCACCGAGCCGGTCGACCCGGCCCCGCCCGAGGCCCCGCTCGAGCACCCCGCCGCCCAGGGCTGGGAGGGCGGTTTCCTGGACGAAGAGGCCTACCAGTGGGTGCGCGACCCCGACTTGCTCACCGGTGAGGAATGCGCGCTGCGCTACGCGGTCGGCCTCGACATCAACACCGCCTTCCTGGCCGCCGCCGCCCGGTTGGCGGTCGGCTTGAGCGAGCCGGTCCACGTCACGACCCCGGTCTTTGACAGGAAGATTCCCGGCAGCTGGCTCGTGGACCTCTCCCACCTCGAGCTGGACCCGCGCCTGCCCTCGCCGTTCACCCCGTCCGGGCAGCGCCCCGAGGGGCCGGCCTGGTACGCCACCCCGACCCTCGCGTACGCCGTCGAACTCGGCTGCGAGGTCCGCCCGATCGAGGCCTTTGTGCGCCGTGAGAGCGGCGCCTTCCTGGACCCGTGGCACGACCGGCTCAAGGACGCCTATCTGGCGACGACCGCCGACATGGGTATCCCTGTGGAGAGGGACGTCGACGAGACGGTGTTCCTGACCGCGATGGCGCTACACAAGACGTACGCCGCCGCCCACGACAGCGACCTCGCAGCGCTGCGCAGCGCGCTGCGTGAACTCGCCGCCGAACGTGCCGACATGGCGTATCTGGCCGAGGCGGGCGAGGAGGACCTGCGGGCGGCGATCCGCCGGCACCGGCAGGGCGCGATGGTCCTCTCGGCCATCAAGTCGACCGTCAAGGGCGGTATCGGCAAGCTCCGCGAGCGTCCGCAGGGCCGCCACTACACCGAAGGTGAGCGCTGGCCCGCGCTTCAGCGCCCGACCTGGCGGCCGGACATCCGGGCCGCGGTCATCGCCAAGGCGCGGGTGAACATGCACCGCAAGATGGCCAAGCTCGCGACGCTCACCGGCCGTTACCCGCTCGCGGTGCTGTCCGACTGCGTCGTCTACGCCAGCCCAGGCCCCTCCCCGCTCGACTTCCTCCCGCCCGATGCTGACGGCAAGCCCGTGTTCGGCACCTTTCGCCTGGGCGCCACCCCGGGCCTGGCGAAGGTGGAGGGCGTCCAGGAGATGGTGTGGGCGGTCGACCTGATGGAGCAGGGCTACAACCCGGCCCGCCACATCAAGGGCGGCGACGCCGTCATGGACGAGGGGGAGTGAGCGGTGGGCGACATCGACGACGCTTTGGAGCGCGCCGGCTACGAGAGGGTCACCAAGCAGCCGCCCAAGACGCCGGCCGCGCGGATGCGGCTGCTCGTCAAGGCGGAGAAGGGCTCCACCAAGGCGGTGGCCCAGCGCCTGGGCGTCTCCCAGCGCCAGGTGGAGCGCTACCTCGCCGGAAAGGCGAAGCACCCCCGCCCGGCCCTGCGGGACGCGCTCGCCCGCGAGATTGCCAAGGTGTGGCAGCCCCGCGTGCGGCAGCAGGCCCGCAAGAAGGCCGCCACCAGCACCGGCATCACCATCGAGACCCGGGCCCGGTTCGGCTACACCGCTCCCGTCGGCACGACCGACGACCCCCGGATGCGGCGCCTGACGGTCCACCTCCCCGCCGCGTACGCGGGCCGCCTCTTCGAGGCCCAGCAACAAGGCGCCGACGACGCTCAACTTCGCGAAATCGTCGCCGAAGGCCTGCAGGAAATCTATTTCAAGGACAACGGCCGCCGCGCCGACCATCTCGCAGTCGAGCTCACCGAAATCGACTACATCGACGTCTCGTTCTGACGAGGAGTGGAAATGCCCGAAGGCTTAACCGAAGAGCGCCTGTAGCCCCGCGGTCCGGACGAACCGACGGCGTACCGTGAGGCGACGGATTCGCCGGCAGGAGGCGGCAAGAGCACAGCCTGCGCCCGCGCCCGCCCGGATTCGCGGTAACCGCGGCGACCGAAGACGGCGACCGTAGAGCCGGGTGGTTCATCGTGGGATCCGTCGCCTCTTGTCCATGGGCGGGCCCGTCTCAGTCGTCCGACTTCTTGCGCAGCTTGTGGCAGGCCCCCGCGGCGGCGATGGCCACGCCGGTGAACACGGCCCACGGGACGGCGTCGACGGCCGGCCCCGTGAAGAGCCGGAAGGTTCCCCTGGTGAGGAAGAACGCCCCCAGCAGCCCCAGGAGCGCCGCGACGGTGTCCGCGATGCGGCGCCGGTACTTCGCGCGCCGTGCAGTGAGCGCCTTCTCCACCGCGGCATCCAGCTCCGTGCCGGGTGAAGCAGACTTTTCTGCGGTGTCGTCCTTCTCACCGGCCGCCGGGATCTCGATGTCCATGCCGGACTTGATCGCCGCGGCGTGCCCGCAGGCGTAAGTGGCCGGGTGCTCCGGCTGTGCCGCCTTCTTCTTCCTGTACGCCGGCGCGGACGTCTGCGCGCGGCGGACGCAGGCCTTGGACGTGCACGATTTCCCTGCTGAACCTGCCCGTTGCTGACACCGCGTGCAACGCTTGGACATGGGTGCTGCCCTTCGAAGCGATTCGGGGGAGTGGTACCGGACGGAGGGCCGCCGGACTTCTGGCCTCAGAAACCGAGCCCGGCGGCCCTCTTCTCATGCCCTCAGTGGGCCGCGGCTGGCTGCATTGCCGCGCCGGCCAGACATGTACCGGGCGCAGGCGACGGCGGTCAGCAGCAGGACGAAGACGGCGAAGCTCACCGATGCCATGCACAGGGCTGCTGCGACACTGAGCGCCACAAGCCACGTGATGACGAGCCGGCTGCCGCCCCCGAACTGGGGGACGTGTGTCGGATAGGCGAATTGATCAGGTGTGGTTGAGGGGTGTGCCCAGGTCTCCCGCGAAGGGACATCGTCCACGGGAGACGGGGTGTAGGGGCCGGGGCCTGTGGGAGTCGGATACGGTCCGCTCCTGGCCAAGCAGGGGCTGAACTGGCCGACCGTATACGGCTCCTGAGCGATGGAGCTCAGCCTCCGTCCTAGGTGTTCGTCGGCCGAGTGCTCGCGGGCGGCCCGGTGGGCAGCCCGCTCCTCCACTTCCTGGCGGATCTCCAGGTAGAGCGCCATGTTGGCGGAACGCCGTTCCTCGAGCGTGGTCGGACCGGCCGGGTACACGATCTGCCTGGCGCCGCCGGTGCGGAGGAACACCCGCACGAGCGCGCGAAGCAGCGCGTAGATCGATTCCATTCAGTGCATCCCATCTTCCGGTTCATTTCCGTGGAGGCTGAACATCAGCTCCTCCACCGAGACGCCGCCACCTTCCAGCCTCTTGATCGCGCGGTTGTTCCTCGTGCGGATCGTGTTGGCGCAGACCTTGCCGAAGTCCTTGAACTTCGTCAGGACTCGTGCGCTCTCCGAACTGGTCATCCGGCACACGGTCATGCACAGAAACGCCCGCCGGTACCGCCACGGCAGCTCGTCGACCTGCTTCGACCAGGACCTGAGTTCAGCGTCCTCGGTGAAGAAGATCTCCTGAAGGGACACCCAGTCGACGTCCGTGGGGAGGGTCGGGTCGATCTGTCCCACCAGGTTCGTCGCGATGTCCACGAGCTTGTCGAGGGCGACCCCGTCGTCCCTGCCGTCGGCATCCGCCTCGATCTCGGGCAGCCCCAGCTTGAGTGCCTCCTGAGCGATCGTGGTGTAATCGGCGCGGGGACGCGGAAGGGCACGGAAGGTGTCCTGGACCACTACATGGAGGTAGTTCACCGCCAGGTAGTCGCGATACTTCGTCGATTCGGATTCCCCGGGGTCGGGGGCCGGCCCCGGTTCCTCGACCGCCATATCCGCGCGCGAGTCGGTCTCGTCCCTGCCCATGGACGAGCCTGATTCGTCGTCGCCGAGTGGCGACGGTACGCGGTTGTTGATCATCGAGGCCCTCTCGGCGAACGTGCTGGGCGCGGTTCAGCGCCTCGGTGCAGGAGCCGAGTTGCTCCAGCTGCCACTCAGGGTGGAGCACGTTCCGAAGAGGTGTTTCAAATCAACAATCTGTCAAGTTAACGTGACATCAAGCCACTTGGGCTATGTGATCACTCTTGACCGATCTTGCCCCACGGTCATTCCTGAGACTTCATCAGGCTAGCCCGCTGTGTCCGGAGCCGTTTCATTCCGGCGCAGCACAGCATTTGCGCACCTCGCACACGACCGCATGGCGCAGTGGCCGCCGCCTGCGCACCCGGCTCGGACGATGCCCGGGCCGGGTGCTCCTCCTTGACCGCGCGGCGCCGGCAGCGCCGGACAGACCGCAGACAAAGAGGCGTTGCTCAAGTTGGTGCCGGTCCGAGCGTGCAGCCGGCGACCCGCCCCTGCGCCCCAGGCTTCCTCGAACCCGGGAGACCGATCAAGGCCGACCGGACGATGGATGGGTGAGAGGACAGCGGGGGATCGGCCTGAAACCGAAGAGGCAGGAGGAGGTGTGATGACTCAGAACATATGGATCATCTTTGCTGTAGTGGGCGGTCCGCTCACTGTCTTGGCTCACGCGGTGGCCGGACGTATCCGCCAGCACAGCGCGGAATACGGGCCACGCAGCATCATTCGATCCCTCAGCGGTGCTGAGACCTGGCAGGCAGAGCTCCGACGTTCCCGGTTCGGCCACTCGACCTGGAAGATCCGCAAAGGGGACGTCTCACGATGACCGATCCCACCGACCCGCCCGGCGAAGAGCGCCGGCGGGCTGCGAAGCAGCTTGTGGAAGGGTGTTATCGCCAGTGGCTGATTGACGCAAGGAAGTATGTGGGCAGTCAGCTCCGCGATCTGGACGACGCAGACGATCTTGTTCAAGAGGCGTTCCTCGCTCTCTTCAAGCGGGCCACCATGCTGGGCGTGGCAGCGATCCCCTCACCCCCGGAGGAAGCCCGGAAGTACTTCTGGGGAATCATGAGGAATCTGCTCAGGAACAAGTACCGCGACAGCCCCAGGCGCCCGAAACCGGTGGAACTTGACGCAGAGGGCCAGCCGGGCGAGCCGGACCCGGTTGCCGACGCCGTCTGCAAAGCCGCTGAACTCGCAGAGCTGCGAGCCCGAATCCGGGCGCTACCACGTGATCAGCGTGCGGTCATGGCACTGCAGTATGACGGTTCGACCAACCCGGAGATCGCTGAGCAACTCGCGATCAGCGTGCTCAGGGTCGGAGACCTCAGGAAGATGGCCGGGAGGAAGCTGCGCAAGCAAATGAGTGAGGGAGGCCACGATGCGTGAGCACAACGGGCGCCTGGAGTCTGGGTCGGGGAATCCGGAGCGAACTGGCAAGCCCGAACAGGCCACCGAGCTGACGCGGCACCTCCGGGAGAGCAACCAGATCAGTTACGTCTTTCAGGAGAAGACGCAGAGGCTGTCCAAGGAATCCTCCTGTGGCCTGTCGGACAAGGTGACCGGATCGGTGGCCGAGAGGATCCGCGAGCTCCAGGAAGTCAGGAAGATCCGCGAGTGGGCAGAGAACTGCGACCCCGAGGAAGGGCTCCGTGATCTGTGGAGGCGAGAGGCTGCTCAGAGTGCTCCGCCGCCGTCTTCGCAAGACAAGGGCAAGAACTGATTGTGACACCACTCGGCGGGACACCATCCGACGCCAGGTTCAACCGCATAGTTGGGCAGCTCTACCATTGCCTGCAGTGAGGGGAACTGTTCGACGAATAAACCGCGTTCCTCTCACTTTTTGCGGAGGCAGCTTGACGCCAAGGTCCGTGAGATGTCTGGGCAGAGGAGCGGCTGGCGTCAGTGGGGGAGGGAGATCGTGATCGTGGGGGGTCAGTGGCCGGGAGCCGTCGAACGACTTGCGCAGCAACTCGACGAAGCCCAGGCGGCTGACCGGCGCGAGATAGAGGCGAAGACGGCCGCGAGCCGCCGGAGTCCGAGCCGCGCCGGCCTTGAACCCGCCGAGTATCAGCGCCAACTGCGCGCCTACGTACAGACCCGCGAGTACAAGGCGGCGGACCATGCCATCAGGGTCGCGGTGGCTGTGATGAAGGCGCAGGATGCTGTCCTGCTGTGTTCGGCTCGCAGGCTGCTTGTCCGGCGCGCGGACGGCCGGCGGCCGCCCCGCCGGTTGCCGCAGGCGCGGGTACTGCCGGGTGGTTACGTGCCCGAGTGGTGGATGAGCGGCATCAACGCCTCGTACGCGGGCATCTGGTGGGCGATCCCGTCCCCCGGGCCGGAGCTCCGGCTCGGCAGTGCGGATGACCCGCTGGTTCAGGAGGTCGCCAAGCAGGCGCGGCTGCTGCAGGCCAGTCGCGTGGGCTACCGCAAGCGTGACGCCCTGTACGAGGCATACGTCCCAGGCGAGCAACCCGACCAAGCCCAGCCGGTGCCACCCCTGCGAGGCCTGAGCCACGGGCAGAACCGACAGATCAACCTCATGTTCGGCCGCGGCCGCGGCATCCGCGTCCAGCCCGGCCGAGACGAGGAGTTCGACCAGCTGCATACCGACTACTTTGCCGTCTGGGAACGATCCCGCGCGTACGCGGCCGCCGTGCTCGCCCTGCTGCGGGCCCGCGTGTAGCCCCGCACCGACCCCGTCCCCGTCCCCGTCACGAGCCGCACCATCCTGCGCTGACTTACCCCAGAGGGCGAGCGCGTTAAAGGTGGGTGTGGCACCGTGGACGCAGGCCTGGTCCGTCACTCCCCCCGTGGTGGTGGACCAGGCCTCACTGCGTGCTGGAGGACTCAGTTAAGGCCGTGGCGGGCCGAGGGGGAGAGCCTGCCGGAGGTCGGCATACAGGCGGATCCGTACACCGGGCTGGCCCGGGTCCCCCATGGCGCGGTCGGCGGTCGGGCACATCTGGGCGCCCCAGTTCTGGAAGGCAAACATGGTCTCGTCGTCCCAGGCCCGCCACACCGATGATGAGCAGGACGGGTTCGGCCACATGCATTTCTTGGATCGGTTCCACATCTGTCTGTACGCGCTCGGCTGCGAGGCCTGCGTCATCGGCATGGACAAGCAGCGCGACGTGTCCCGCCTGCTCGGGTACGACGACCCCGACGGAGACGAGGATCTGCCCACTCTGTACTACGTGGTGGACAAGCTCGTCACGTTGGCGGAGGCGGTCGCACCCGCCCGGGACAGCAGAACGAAGGAGCCGATCCCGAACCTGTGGGTCGTGCTCGAGTCGAAGAAGCTCGACACCCTGGAGTTCAAGCTCGCCGGTGAAACCGCACGGGAGCTCTGGCTGTACCGAATGATCGCCGAACTGCGGGGGCACTTCGACGTCATCATCATCGACTGCCCGGGTGACGTGAAGTTTGCCGCGATAGGAGCAATCATCGCCGGGGACGAGGTCGTCGGCTGTACCAAGTCCCAGGAGAAGGAAGCCCGCGGCCTCACTGAACTCGAAGACAAGATCGCCGAAGTCGCGGACGTGTACGGCCACACAGGCATGCCTACAGGCATCGACTGGGTGGTAATCGGCGAAGGCGTCAAGAACAAGCCCCCAAGGCAAGGTCTACATCGACATGGAAGACCAACTCCGGTAGGCGTACGGCGACATCGTCTTGGAGACAGCCCGCGACGATGTGCGGGTACCCGAGGTCTACACGGCGGGTCAGCCCGTGACTCTCTACAGCTCGAAGACTCAGGCCGCCGTGGCCTACGCGAAGATCGGCCGACAGATGAAGCCCTACCGATGAGGGCTTTACGTCGTAAAGACCTCATCGACTACCCCCGGAGCCCTCTCGTTTTGGGGTCCCCTCTTTACGGCGTAAAGAGGGTGAGCTCCCGCAGCTGACACTGGTGCGTATCAAGCACGCAAGTGATCACTTTTCGCGGACGATCCGCGACAAGCGGACCCGAAGAGTCACAACCTGCGGCGCATCGTGGGAGTGTGAGATCTGCTCAGTTGTGCGGCTCAGATGGGGGAGTGGGACGTGAGTACGGGGAGCGGCGAAATACCCCGCCCGGCCCGGGGAAACCGGATCCTGCTGACTCGGACACACCGGATTCTCATCGGCGTGGTCGTCGCCGGTGCGGTCATCATCGCCGGTATCGGCTTCGCGGGCTCGTACGCCGCCGTCCGCGAACTTGCCGTCAAGAAGGGCTTCGGGAACTTCGCGTACGTCTTCCCGATCGGCATCGACGCGGGCATCTGCGTCCTGCTCGCCCTGGACCTGCTCCTGACCTGGATCAGGATTCCCTTCCCGCTCCTGCGTCAGACGGCATGGCTGCTGACGGCGGCGACGATCGCGTTCAACGGCGCGGCTGCCTGGCCGGATCCGCTGGGTGTCGGCATGCACGCCGTGATCCCGGTGCTGTTCGTCGTCTCGGTCGAGGCGGCCCGGCACGCGATCGGCCGGATCGCGGACATCACCGCCGACAAGCACATGGAGGGCGTCCGCCTCACCCGCTGGCTACTCTCCCCGGTCCCCACCTTCCTTCTGTGGCGCCGCATGAAGCTGTGGGAACTGCGCTCCTACGAGCAGGTGATCAAGCTGGAGCAGGAGCGCCTGGTCTACCAGGCCCGGCTGCGCTCCCGCTTCGGCCGCGCGTGGCGGCGCAAGGCCCCGGTCGAGGCCATGATACCGCTGCGTCTGGCCCGGTACGGCGTCCCCCTCGCCGAGACAGCGCCCGCCGGCCTGGCCGCCGCCGGCATCGACGAGCCACCGATCCAGTTCACCGTCGAGCGGCCCCCGGTTCCGGCCCAGAGACAGAGCCCCGTACTGTCCACCGCGGACCAGGAGAGGGAACGGGCCCAGCCCGGGAGCGCCGAGCCGCACCCCGTGCGGCAGGACCCGCTCGCAGAACTGGACCAGTCTCGCGGCCCGCAGGGGGCGGACGAGCAGAGCGCCGGGCGTCTCACCGACGCCTACCACGGCTGGCTCGCCAACTTCGAGTCCGAGCCCACGCCCGCTCAGTTCGCCTTCTGGCTCCGGGACGAGTACGGCATCTCCACCGCAGCCGGCGGCCCCCTGACCGACGCGCAGTTGGAGCCCCTCCTGCGGGTCCTGAAGCAGCGCTACGGCCTGCCGATCGGATCCGAGACAGCCTCCGATGATCCGCAGCAGGCGGTCGATGAACTGTCGTGGGACGACTACTTCTACAACGCCTGGCTCACCTACGCGCAGCAGTACGGTGCCTACCCCGACGCTGACGCCCTCGCTGCGTATGTGTACGAGCGGGACGGCGTCGCGGGCGCTGACGGCCAGCCCTTCACGGGCGAGGAGCTGGCGGCCTTCGTCGCGAGCTTCCAGGAGCGCGAGTTCGGCGACGCTGAACCTCCCCTCGACGAAGCGACTGCAGGTCCCCGCGAGCAGAGGGCTGATGAGCCTCTTGCGACAAAGGGGGGTCCTCAATCGGTGCCCGCCGACGCAGGAGCGCACGCAGCCAAGGAGAAGCGAGCCCGCCGGGTGAACGCTGCCATCGAAGAGCAACAGCCGCCGCAGAGTCCTGCTGAGGGCGGCGGCCTCACCGTCGTCGACCGGTACTACCTCGCGTGGATGGACTACCAGACACAGCACGGCGACGAACCCACCGCCGAGCAACTGTCCGCCTACCTCGCGCAGAAGGGTATGCATGGCCGCGGTGGAAAGCCGGTCAGCCCGTCCACCCTGCGCCGCTACTTCCTGCCCTCCCGTGTCTACAACATCTGGGCCGAGCACCGGATGCGCAGCGACGAACCGTCACCGGACGCCATCGCGCAGGAGTGCGCTGCCCGCGGGATCACCGCCCAATACAACAAGCCCATCACCACCGACTACATCACCGAGCAGGCCGACGACTTCGAGCGGCGCCGGCTGGCCCTCATCCGCTACCACGCGGACGCGCAGCAGTGAGACGGCGCCCCAAGCCCATCGTGCATCGGGGATCCCATCAGCCCCAACAGTCTGCGTAGTCAGCAAATCCCCTGATCAGACGAACGCGCAGTCGGCTTGATCAGTGCGCAGCCGTGCGTACAGCGCTCCTGCGCATTGTGTATCCCAGCCCGCGCACGAACCAGGAGGAGCCATGCGAGCACGGCGCATCGAACCCGACACCACCGTCACGGAACTCGAGCTGGCCGTTCGGGTGGCGTCGATGGACGAGCACCCGAACGGCAGCGGAGGCCACTTCAGGCGGCCGATGCGGGAATGGCTGAGACCGCCTCGGATCGGCTGTATCTCAGCGCGAGTCCACCATCTTGTAGTCCATGACGGTCACCTTGGGCTTGCCCTTCGGGGAGAGCTCGGCCAGGCCCTGGCCTTGAAAGGTATCCGTGATCACGGTCCTCTTCGCCGGGTTGTAGACCGCTTCTTCCTTGTTGGGGCCCATCTGGTAGGAGCCCATGTACGCCGGCTTGAGCATCGACTCCTGGGTGTGCGCGGTCGGGAAAGCAGCGAGCACGCCGCCGTCGGCCAGCTCCAACCCATAGACCTTCGGATACGCGGGTTTGGCGGCGAAGAAGTTCTTGGTGGACCAGCGGGCCTCGGCTCCCTTGCCGCGGTTGTCGTAGAGGCTCAGTGAGCCCTTGGAGGTCTTCGTCGGGGTCAGCTGCTTTCCTTCTTTCTTGCCGCCGGTCTCGAACAAGTCCTCGTAGGCGGTGCTGAGCTTGTTCGGGGCGAGCGTTCCGACGTGCTGGGACGGGTTGGCAACCGAGGCGAGCCCGTACCGGTCGACGGCGATCGCGGGTATCGGCGCTTCGTCGGCCCAGAGAGCGAACACCATCTTGTACGTTCCGGCGACCTTGTCGAAGATCATGAGGACGTCCTGCTTGCTGTTGAAGGACGCCGTGGCCTTGACGGCGAACCAGGTGGCAGTGCCGGCTGCGGGACGGTAGTAGGAGCGCTTCTTGTAGTGGAACGGCGCTCCATACGCCTTGCGATCCTTGGCCGACCAGGTCGTGAACAGCGTGTAATCCGCCTTGGAACCCTCGTGGACCTGCCCGGCCTCGACTGTGGCCAGCAGCTTCTCATCCCGGGTCTTGTTGGCCTCGTTGTTGATCTTCTCGTAGTTGTCGACCACCTTCGTGGCGGTCTCCTTTGTCACCACGCCCTGCGGGGTGCGGCTCACGCTCGGGGTGGGGGTGCCGGCCGCGCCTGTGTCCGAGCCTGTGCCGCACGCGGTGAGGGTGATCGCCGTGGTCACCCCGATGGCGAGCACGGTGAGCCGGCGCAGGCGGTGGGCCGGGGTTATGGATTGGGTCATGCGGTGGTGTCACTCCCTTGTGAAAACGGTGTGTTGTGGGGGGATGGGATGGTCTGGGTGGCGCGCGAGATGCACCGCGGGGTGTCGACGGCGACCGTGGCGGAGATGGAGGTGCAGGAGTTTTGGTGTTCGCTTCTCTCTCGCCGCGGCCGATCCTGTCGTTGATCACCGGCGGCCGTGGCCGACTGCCGCCGAAGCTCCTAAGGCCTGTCATGTCGTTTCTGCCGCAGCTTCTTAGAGCGCCCTGCGGAGCGCCGAACCTGAGCCGTTGAGCAGGTCAGTGATCAGCTGCTGGGTCTCCAGCTCCACGTCGCAGTCCAACGCCCGGTTGATTTGCTGGACGCGCGTGATCGCGGTGTGCAGCCCCTGCCGGTTCCCTGCCGCGTGTTCGATGCGCATCCAGTCCCGGTACAACAGCTCCGCCGTGTCGTCCACGTCGAGACCGGTCGCGACGGCCTGGCGGGCCGCGTTGAGGTCGTGGTGCGGGCCCGCGGGGGTGCGGTAGGTGCTCACGGTGTGCGCCACGTCGATGATGCGCGTGTTCATCTCCTGCTGGTGGGGCTCGGCCCAGGGCAGCGGCTTGCCTCCGAACGGGCGGCCCTGCACCAGAGCGAGCGCCTTCTCCAGATCCGTCAGGCCGGCCGGGCCCAGCGGCAGGGCGCGCTCGACGAGCTGAAGGAAGCGGGTCCAGTCGCAGCGCACGCCGGGGGAGAGCTTGTAGGGGTCCTCGCCGGAGCTGCGGCGAGGCACGTAGGGGCTGCCGGCGGGATCGCTGCCCAGGGAGCGACGCAGGCCCTGCAGCCGGGCGTTGAGGGTGCTCGACGACCACGGGCTGACGGGATCCATGTCGGAGCACAGGACGTCCGCGCTTCGCCCGGGCCGGAAATACAACAACGCGGCGAGCTGCGCCATCCGCGGGCCGTGGCCGGTGCTGGCCACGCCGGTCACCTCTACCGGGCCCAGGACCCGGATCTCCGGCGCGTGCAGGTCATGAGCCTCGCACTCATCCGCCTCCGCCACCTTGCCTTCCTCGACGGTGCTCTCGTCGTCAGCCTCGGCAGCCGCCGGGGCTGACGCAACTTCCGGGGCTGGGGGCAGCGTCGTTTCGGTGTCCGGGTCGTGTTCTGCCTCGGCCTGAGTCGATGCCATGGCGGCGGGCAGCGGGCGCAGTCCGGCCGGATCGGTGGTGGCGGCGAGCAGGGCCGGGAAGACCTCACCGCTCGCTGACGGCGTCAACGAGAGGCTCGTGGCTGCGTCGGTCGTGGGCGCGGCGGTCTCTTCCGGCGCGGTCTGCTCGGGTTGCTGCACGCTGTCGGGCTCGTCCGGGACGTCCTCCCAGGGGCCCTCGGCCGGGTGGGGCGGCTGCCCGGACACCTTCAGGGCCGTGGTGATCTGAAGGTAAGCGGCGTGCTCCAGGCGCTGCACCGTGATGTCGGCGCCGGCGTAGTCGAGGTGCTGCGGCTCGCTGAGTGAGGCGTTGAGGATCTGCGCCTCGGGGAAGTGCGCGGCCGCCGTACTCGCCGGGGCGATGAGCGTGACGGGAACCGTCCCGGCCTTGTCGATGACGTCGGCGAACTCCCAGGCCGTGTCCGCGTCCAGAGAAGACGCGCACAGCAACAGGTAGGGCTGGTGACTGGTCTCGGGCATCTGGTGTGCTTCCAGCAGCCGCTCGCTCAGATCGCGCAGCGCGTGCGTGGCCTGCCGCATGTGGGCGATCCGGGAGGTGGGCAGCAGCTGCGGCAGGTCCTCGCCGAACCCGATCGTGACGACCTCGACTTCGCTCGCCCACGGGCTCATCCCGAGCTCCAGAGCGAGCGAGGTGCACACCTCGGTGATGTGGACCGGGTTGCCGTCCAGCAGCACGGCAGGCACCTGGGCGAGGTTGAGCAGCAGGAGGTCACCCGCTTCGGTGCTGCCGATCGTGACCAGCCCCGGATACGGCGCCGGTATCTCGCGGGCGGCCTCCTGGTCCAAGACAGCGGCGTCGGCGGGCAGGATCCACCATCCGGCCTGCCCGGACACGAAGGGTGCCTGCGGCTCCTGGGCGAGGTCCTCGGGCAGCACCTCGAGCGCGCGGGCACCGATCCGCGCGGCCCGCAGCTGAGGCAAGTCCCCCTCGCCCTCCTGAGCCACCTCATGGCCCAGGGTCCGCAACGCCGCGTCCAGGCGGGCCGCGCCGCCCGGCTCGGCGGCCGCCGCCAACTGCGCCTCCGCTGCGGACGTCTCCGACGCAATCGCGATCTTCTCGCCCGGCTTGCGGCGACGGCGCTGCAGCAGCCGGCGCAGCGCGAGCGCTCCGGTGATCGCGGCGGCCAGGAGCGCGCCGGCGCCGAGGACGGTACGCAGCTGCAGTGTGCTGCCCGCCGCAGGCGAGGCGGGCTCCTGGGTGACCGTAGCGGTGGGGGAGGGGGCATCGGACGCGGACGGCTCGGCGGACGCCGATGCGGAGGCGCTCGCGCTGGGGCGCGGCGTCGCGGTTCCGACCCCCCTTTCCTGGCCGGGCTGTTGGGTGGGGCGTCTGGTCGATGTGCTGGGCGCGGAGGTCTCCGGTGCGGGCACGGTGGACTGACTTGGCGTGGGAGCCTGCGTGTCTGCGTGGTCCTCGCCCGGCTTCTGCCTGCCGTCTGGATCGCCGGTACTCGGCGGGGTGTGCGGCTTGCTGCTCGACTCGTCGTCGTGGCTGTCGTCCTGCGGCCGATCGTGCCGCTCTGGCTGCGCGTCGGGCACGGTGACCTGCTGCCCGGCGTAGATCACATCAGGGTTGGTGATTGTCGGCAGGCCGTCCGGCTGTGGCTGGCCCTGGCTGGCTTTGAACAGCTCGGGCCACTGATTGCCGTCACCGAACTCCTCCTCGGCGATCTTTGACAGGTAGTCGCCCGAATGCACCGTGACGACGTGCTTGCTCACGTCGGCGGCGGCAGGGGCGCCGTCACTCAGTTGTGTACGCACGCCTCCCGCCGACACGACGGTGGCCGGCATCTCCAGCTGCCAGCCCGGCTGCAGAAAGCTGTTGGCCCGAAAGGTCTGCCCGTCGGCCATGGTGCGGCCCTCGTTCAGTGTCGCGATCTCCCGCCACCGCTCACCGTCGCCCAACTGCCGCTCGGCGATGCTCCACAGACTCTCCGCCGGCCTCATCTCCCGCACCGTGTAAGTGGACTTCGGTGCGCCGGCGGTGGAGGACGCGGCCTGATGGGTCTCGGTGGTCTGCGGAGCTTGAGCCTGTGAGGGCAGGCGGGTCGCGCTGGCGGCCGGTGCGGCCTGGGCGGGGGAGGCCAGGGCGGAGCTCGTGGGCAGCAGCACCAGGATGCTGCCGATCAGCGCGGCCGCCGCGCGCTGGGAAGCGCCCAGTCCGTGCGGCGCGTGCCACGTCCGTCCGCGCAGCTGCGCCACCAACTCGCGCAGGGAGCAGAAGGCGAACTGGGCCCAGCCGATCCAGCCGACGGCGATGAGCAGCACCAGGAAAGAGGCTCCGGTGTCCTGCCGGTCCAGCAGATGCAGCAGGTCGTCGTGGCCGGCGGCCCACACCACGGGGGTGGCCCAGGCAAGCAGCACAGGCAGCCCGGCGACCGCGCCGGCCAGGACGAGCAGGCTCAACACGGCCCGCGACAGGTTGCGAAGAGTGCGGCCGGCCGCGGCTGGGGCTTGTTTGGTGCGCATCTTCAGGGCCCTTCGGGGACGGTGACGCCGTGCAGGAGGGTGGCCGTGCCGTGGCCGGTCACCGACAGGGAGCCGATCCCGGCCACGGACAGGAATTTCGTGTCGTAGGAGCCCGTGGTGGTGACGGTCAGCGTCTTGCCGTCCGCGGACACCGCCACCGTGCCCGCCATGTGGGCGGAGCGCAGGTAGGCCTGCGCGGCGGCCTGGGCGGCCTGCGAATCGACGGTGATGGCGTTGCCGGGCACGGCCTGGGCGGGGTCGATGGCCTGTCCGCCGGCGCGGGCGGCTTCGGTGGCGATGAAGTCGGCGCGTTCGGTGGCGCGCATCTTGCCGCCGCCGTCGACGGCCACGCCGATGATGCCGAGCAGCGCGACGACGCAGATGGCGACGAAGACGGTGACGCCGCCGCGGTCGTCCACATGGCCGGCGAAGGGCCGGGGTGTGCGCATCAGTTGTCTCGCTGCCGGTACTGGTCCACGACCGAGGTGGCCGTCGATTCCAATGTGCGGGCTCCTGGAGCGCCGGGAAGCAGCAGGTCGGAGAGGTTGACCGTGCAGGTGACGGTGACCGTCACGGTGGCGACCTGGCCGACCGGTACGTTCAGCCCGCTCGCGTTGATGTTCACGTTGCGGCTGGCGCACTTGAGGCCCTGGTCGTCGAGGGATTCCGCGGCCGCAGTGGACGCGGCGTCCTGGGCGGCGGCCGCGGTGCGGTGGATGGATGCCTCGCGGGCCGCGTCCTCGGCTGCAGCGTCGATCTTCGCGCCGGACGTGGCGAGCCGGCCGCCGGCGATGGCCAGGCACAGGAACATCAGCAGGCACGGGACAATGATGGCGGCCTCGATCGCGGCACTCCCACGATCGCGCGGCCCCGAACGCACCCTGCTCAGCACGGACTTCACTGCTCTCCTGGGACGGTCCAGCGCTCCACAGCGCCAGAAGCCGACTGCGTGACCCTCAGGCCCGGAACACCGGGCAGCATCGACTGCGCGATCCCCGACACCTGGATCCGCACCCGCTGGCCGTTGCTCCCGGCCGTGGAGACGCCCGCGCCGCGCAGGCTGTCGCCCGCCGTGCGGCCCAGCACTTCCTGCGCGCGGGCCGCTCCGTCGGCGGGGGAGGCCTGGTAGGAGCGGGCGGCGGCCAGGCCCTCACGTGCGGCGGTCAGCGCGATCTGCCGCGCGTAGTACCACATGGAGGCCTGGATCACGGCGATCGTGGCGAGCAGCACGAACGGGTAGACGATCGCCATCTGGATCGACGCATCCCCCCGGTCGTCGTGCCACCGGCGCCCCTTCCACCAAGCCTTGAGCCGGGCCGTGCGCTGCATCAGATGCCGGCCAGGTTGCCGTTGTACTTGGCGATGACCACGGCGATCGTCCCGGCGATCACCAGGGCGCCGGTGACGGCGGCCACCCAGATGATGACCGTGGTGATGCTGATGTCGCCCCGGTCCGGGCGCCTGGCAGCTTCCTTCAGCCCGTCTTCCAGGCGCGTGGTCAGCCGGCGCACGGCGCGGTAGGAACGGGCGGCGGTGTACTTCATGAGGGGTGCTCCTCCACAGAGTTGGGAATCCAGATCCGGTCAGACGGTGAGCATGCGGATCACCGCGGGAAACGCCATCAGGAGCATGACCAGCACCGCGAGCAGGGCACCGGGGGCGGTCATCTTCTCGCTGGCGGCGTTCGCCTCGGCGGCCTGCGCGGCGAGCAGCTCAGTGTTCAAGGCTTTGGTGCGGGCCTTGAGGGCCTGGTAGACGGCGGCGCCGTCGGTCGCCGAGCCGCGCATGATGTCGGCGACGTCGTCCAGGACCGGCAGGTCGTACTCGTCCTTCAGATCGCTCAGGGCCTGCCACGGCGGGATCTTCTCCAGCCGGGCCCGCCGCAGCGCCCCCTGCAGATACAGGAAGGGCCAGCCGCGGCCGACCGCGGCCGCCTTCTCCAGCGCCTCGGCAGGTCCTGCGTCCGCGGCCCGCTTCAACGCGACGAGGTCGAGGTAGGCGGCGAGGGCGTGGGCGAACTCCTCCCGCGCCCGCTTGGCCTGGTCGCGCACCGCCAGGTCGGGGGTGATGAACAGCAGTCCGGCCGCGGCCAGGCCGACCACGGCGGGCACGTAGAAGGGCAGGGAGATCCCGGCGATGATCCACGGGATGGTCACCAGCACCGGGCACAGCAGACCGAGCGCGGCCAGCGACGTCTTGATCAGCATGAACCGGCCCGGGCCCTGCCCGAGCAGGGCGAGGTTCTTGGTGGGGATGCGCACACCGGGCAGGCGACCCAGCCGCGCGAGCAGCCACCGGCCCCACACCTCGTCGCGGTCCAGCTCCGGTTCGGGCAGGGTGAGCCGGCCCGGCGCGCTGCGTTCCAGAGCGGCCGCCAAGGCGGGCTGCGGGCGCAGCAGTTCACGCACCAGCAGCGCCACACCGGCCCCGACCGCGCCCCCGGCGAGCACCGTGGGAAGAAGGTTCATCAGACGGGTACCCCTTCCGCCTCGCGCTCAGCAGTGGAGTCGAGGACAGCAGGAAGGGCCGGCAAGCGGACCGTGCTGCGCGGATCGGGAATCAGGAAGCGCGCCACCCGCCGGAACGTGCCCAGCGACCGCATGAGGGCGAGCGTGGCGATGAACCCGGCCGTCAGGAACGCCAGCACCAACTGCCCGAGCAGCGTCGAGTACGGGGCGGTGTAGGAGGGCACGAAGAACCCGGCGACGATGATCCCCAGCGTGATGAACGTCATCCACCGCACCGTGGTCCGCGACTTGGCCCTGTCTGCCTCCACGTTCCGCTTGCCCGCGACCTCGTCGCGCACCGTGGCGGCGAGGTCCTCCAGCGCCTGGGCGAGGCCCGGGCCGCGGTCGCTAACCGACAGGATGAGCGCAGCCGCCACCTTGTCGGCGGTGATGTCGTCCAGCTCGTCGCCGAAGGCCCGCAGCGCCTCCTCGGGCCGCCAACCCAGCCGCAGCCGGTCGGAAAGATTGATGATCTGCTCGGTGAGCTCCTCCGGGGCCCCCTTCCGACTGTTGATCATCGCCTGTTCCAGGCCCATGCCCAGGCGGAGCAGCCCGGCCAGCCGCTGCGTCCACTCGCTCAACGCCTCCAACTGCCCGATGCGGACCTGCGCCACCTGGGCGGGGGCGACCAGCCAGGGCACCCCGAGCACGGCCGCGCCCAGCAGGGCACTGGCCACGAAGTTTCCCGAGATCAGCCACACCGTCAGGCACAGCCCGGCCGCGGCCGCCGCCAGGGTGCGGCGCCGCATGCGGGCGTCCTTGGAGCGCACCTGCTCGGCCCGTGCAGCGCGCCACCGCTGCACGAGCGGGGCTTTACGGGGCGCGGTGGTCCCGGCCAGTCCGGCCACCACGCCGATCACGCCGCCCACCACGGCCATGCCGCTGAGCAGCGCCCACAGCAGCGTCATGCGCTCCTCACCTTCAGCGGCAGCGGCCCGCTCCAGGCTCCGTAGACGTGCTGCAGCAGCTGGGAGTCGAAGCCGACCCGGCGAAGATCGTCGATACAGGCCGGATCCATGTGCGGCACCGCCCGCACCTCCCCGATGTCCAGGCGCGGCGCGAAGATCTCGTTGGTGGCGGGGCGCCCGGACTCGCCGATGCCGGTGACCTCCACAATGTGCGAGACGAACCGGTGCCTGCGTCCACCGATCTGCGTCTCGTCGACCATCGACACGTAGACGATGAAATCGAGGCCGTTGGCGATCTGCCGGTACGCGAGCTGCTCGGACAAGTTGCCCTGCGCGAGCGCGTACAGCTCCGCGATCCGGTCGAAGACGATGTCGGGGCGACGCGCGTGGATGGTGCACAGGTTGCCGCCCGCACCGTTCGTCAACGCCTGCATCATCGCGACGACTTCCGGCCCACGGACCTCCCCCACCACGATCCGCTCCAGCGACATCCGCAGCGCCGGATGCATCAGGTCCAGCAGCGAGATCTCCCCGGCCCCGCGCCCGGTGACATCCTTCTCACCATTGCTTTCGCGCGCCACCAGCGAGACGACCTGACGGTGGTAACCGTTGGTGTGCGCGTGCAGCTCGTCCTCGGTCTGGATGGTCGCGAACCGGGTCTCCGGGTCGAACTCCTTCAGCATCGCCCGCAACAGGCTGGTCTTGCCGACCTTCTGCTTACCCGCGATCATCACGTTCTTCTCGGCGCGCACGCAGGCGGCCAGGAACTCCTTGAGAACCGGGTCGATCGTGCCCAGCCGCATCATGTCGTTCAGATCGGCGTGCTCGACCCGGTGGCGGCGGATGACCGCATAGGTCACCGGGCTCACATCGGTGATCGCCTGCAGCCGAGAGCCGTCCGGCAGCGCCAGCGCCAGCAGCGGGTTCGCCGTGGAGATCGTCCGCTCGCTGTGCCCCGACTCCCGGGCCAACTCCCTCAGCAGTTCCAGGAGTTCTTCCTCCGAGTCGGCGATCGCCCCCACGAACTTGCGCTGTCCGTTGCCGTAGTCGAGCCACACCTCGTCGTGCCCCTGGATGAAGATGTCCTCCACATCCGGGTCGTCCAGGTACGGCTGCAACCGGCCAGCGCGGAACAGCAGGTCGTACACGGCGCGACGCAGCGCATCGTCCTCGGCCGGCGTCGGGTTGACGCCCCGCTCGAGGGCCTGGGCATCCGACCACAGTGCCACCGCGTCGTTGATCCAGCGCAGACAGAGCTGCTCCTCGGTCGCCCGGTCCATCATCGGATTGGTCTTGAGGAGCTCTTCACGCTGCTTGGCGACCTGCGACTTGATGTGCCCGGCGACCGTGTAGTCGACGGTGACTTGTGGCACGGCGTTGCCGAGCCTCTGTGGGCTTGATGCGGCCCCCTCAGCGGGCGCAGTGGCGGCCTGCGCCGGCCAACCGTCCTGCAGCGGATGGCCGTTGACCCGGAGCGGCTGCACGGAGGGATCGGAGTGGATCGGCTTACCGCGCATGACTCACCCGCCCGTCTCCGGCAGGACCCGCGTTGCGGGGAGCGAGCCGGGCCTTGCGCGCCGCGGCCCGCTGCACCAGCAGCGCACTCGTCGTCCGGGCCGCCTTCATCAGCGCCGACTTCGTGAAGTGGCGGGGCTGTTCGGCGCCGTCGGACAGCACCCTGGCCTCCTTGGGCGCGTACGGAAGCGTCGCCACCACCGGAACCCGCAGCACCCGCTGCACCTCACCAGCCGGGTAGGGGCCCTCGTCGATCACGATCAGCCCGACGTTGCCCGTACGCTCCTCCAACGCCTCCACGCGGGCCTGGGCGGCCTGCAGACAGCGCAGCGTGTTGCGCACCACCACGATCACCGCGTCCGCACGCTGCGCCAGGACCACGGAAGACGGTCCGAAGGCTCCGCTGCGCCCCAGGTCGATCAGCACGTCATGGCCGTGCACGGGCAGGGCGTCGATGCCGGTGAGCATGTCCGCCAGCGGCTCCCACACCGGGCCGAGCCCGGCCGCCTGGGCAGGGTCGGTCACGCCCGGCAGCAGCAGCCGGTCGCGAGGCGACTCCTTCTTACTGCCCTCCTCGGTGCTCAGGTCGATCAGCTGGCGCCAGAATGCCTCCTGCAGTTCGCCCTTGCGGGCAGCCACCGACAGGTTCCGCAGCCCATACCGGTCTCCGAGGGTGCCCTGCAGCAGCCCGTGCAGCACCGCGCCGCCGTCCGGGTCGCACTCCGCCAGGATCATCTTCCGGCCCGGCTCCAGCGGCCAGGTCAGCAGCAAGGCGAGCGCGCTGGTGGTCACTCCGGGCGCGCCGCTGCAGCCAGCCAGCGCAATCACACTCATCAGCTGCCGTCCTGCGCATCAAGGACCAGGCGGAGGGTGCTGGAAGACACCCACGAGGCGACGGTCGGGCCGTCGTTGGCGGAGGTGGCGACGTCGACGACCACGATCCCCGTGCCGGGAGCGGCCTTGGACGCCTTCACCACCCGTCCCGCGATCGACTCCGGCGCAGTGCCGGACTCCTTCGCCGTCTCGCCTTGCGCCGGTACATGGACGAGCTGCACCTTCTGGCCCGGTACCAGCGCGGTGGCCGGCACCTGTTCGGGCTTGAGCCCGATCGGCACCAACTGCTCGCCTGCTTTGACCAGGGAGTCCTTCGTCACCTGCGAGGGGGTGAGCAGGGAGCCGGGCTTGAGCTCGACCGCGGCCCGCTTGCCCACCACCGAGGAAAGGTCATCGGCTTTCACCGTCTTTACGGCCGGGTCCAGGGAGATGGACGCCTGGCCCAGGTCCTGTTCCGTGAGGACCTGGCCGACCTGCACGTCGCGCACCACGGTGACGACCTGCGTACGGTGGCCGACTTGGAGCAGCAGCACGGCAACACCGGCGCCGCCCGCGGCGATCAGCGCAAGCGACAGGGCGATCATGCCGGGCCTGCGCCTGCGAGCCGAAACGCGGGGAGGCGCGACCGGTCCGGCTCCGAGGCCCTGCGGTGGTATCCCGCCCGGAGCGGCGTTCGGTGTGCGTTCCTTCGTCTTGCTCAACGCTCGTTTCCCTTCGGGGTGTTACCCGACAACCTGCACTTCGCCGATCGCCACCTGCATCTGGGACTGCCGGACTTCGGTGAACTGGCCGGTCTGGCCACCGCCTCCGGCCACCTGCCAATCGACCGTCCACGTTGCCGTCGCGGTCACCGCGTACTTGCCGCCGGACTGGGAGGCCGACGTGCGGGTGTAGGTGTGGCCGCAGGTCGGCGACTCCTGCTTCCCGAACGATGCCTCGTACGGCGTGCCCGGCCCGTTGCACGCCACCGACTCGCCGTCGCCCAGCTTCCACACGATCTTGCTGACCTTGGCGGTGGCAGTGACGGTCACCCCGGCCAGGCCTGCGGAAGCGGTGTTCGGCCCGTACGTCGTGGGAGTCTGGTTGACCCACATCCACAGGGGCACGCCGACGATGTACTTGCCTGCCGCGCGCGGACTAGCGATGGACGGGCCGGTCAACAGCATCTTGTCGACCGCCTCCCGGGCCAGCTGCTCCGGATCGACGTTGACTGCGGGGGCCTGGGCGGCCCAGAAGACCTGCGGGACCACGTTCGCGCCCGCTGCAGCCCCCAGGGCGTCACTGAAGCAGACCCGTTCGTAGATCGCTCCGTCGCCCGGCTTGTGTCCGCCCCACACTGGGTCGCTGGCGGGCGGCTGCGGGTCCAGGCGTTCAACGGCGCATGTCTGGGGTGACGGCTTGCCGTTTCCCTTGCCCGAGTCCTTGTCGGAGGAGCCGTCTTGCTTGCCGGAAGTTCCCGGGGAGCCAGGCTCTTGGCGACAGACCGTCACGAACTTGCTTGTGCCTGGGCAGGCTCCGCCGATGACGGGATCGTCGTCGGCTGCTGCTGGTGTTGCCGCAGCAGCAGAGATCACGGCCGTGGACAGCAGAACCGTGAGCCTTAATCGTCTCAGCATGTGCGGTCCCCCTCCGGAGTCAGCTCCGTGATCATCCACTGCTTCCCCCACTTCTCCGCCTTCGCCGTGGTGATGTAACGCAACGGCTGATTCGACGGGAAGGGCTGCACCTTCCCCGACTTCTTCCTGATGGTCTTCCAGTTCGAAATGTCCAGGCAGTCCTGAATGCTGGCCTCGGGGGTCTCGCCGGAGTGCGTCAGCGACGTGACCTCTACTCGATGCGTGGGGGCACCCGTGGTAGCCGTGCCGGCCTTCTTCATGACCAACACGTCGCCCATCGCGCCGCCGAGGGCCGCTTTCGTGGCGTACTTCTTCAGGTCTGTGCCTTTGATGTCGGCCTGCGCGTACGCCTTGACCTGCTCGTCCCAGAAGGCGTCGTACGCCTTGAGCACCTCGTCCTTGGCCTGGGCCTGCGGATCCGGGCTCGCCGACGTGGCCGCAGGGGCCGACGTGCTGGCCGGCGGCGAACTCTTGGAGGAGGAACCGCTATCGTCGCTGCTACCGCATGCGGTCAGCGCCATCAAGCCGCCGGTGATCAGCACGACGGTTACGCGCTTTCGAATGCGAAGAGTAGTGCGTCCTGTTGCCAGTCGGCGTGGTTCTCGAGTCATGCTCTCTCCCCGTACAACGCGGTGCGCCATGACCGCTGCCTCGGCTGGTGACGCACGACAGCTCACTTCCGCGACCTGATCCAGCCTGCGGTGATGCGTTTCCGTAGCCGCAAGATTACGCATATGCCAGTCAACTTCCCAGCGTGTAAGTCGAGTTGACTCGTACAACTCGTGATGTTTCTGGTCACATTCGAAACCGGAAGTCGATAAGTAGCTCTGTGCATTTGCTATCCCGTTCAACCTTCGGTGGCACGCACGCCAGGTACCGTGATCCCGCCGATGGGAGCCGGCGGAGGTGACTCTCGCCGGTCGGGTGGGGGAGGTCGGCCACACGGTGATCACGTGGCCGTCGAGGGTGACCCGCCGGTCCGGGTAGTGGTGGCGCACCCTCTTGAGGTCGTCCAGATCGAAATCATCGACCCCCTCGACCACGCAGGCGTTCCCGACGTACGAGACGGCCTGCGTCCGGATGGGCCATGCGTCGTCAAGGAACACTTTGGTGCTGCGAATCTCGCTGGTAGCGTGTGTCATCTGACATCCCTAAGTTCGGTGCCCACAGGGCTGCTTGAAGCGCATGTTCGTCTGTGCGACGGTAAATTTATTGTTCGCGTGAGCAAATGGCAAGGGGTTTCCGGAGGTCCGCAGTGGCGCAGCATCCGGCCGGGCCGGATGCGCGGAATCACAGTTCGGTCCACGGGCGTGGCTCGCCGCCGCCCAGCGGCACCCACACGTCTCTGGTGGGCCCGTGTTCTTCGAGGTCGTCGAGAACGACGGCGCCGAGCGGTACTTCACGGGCGAGGGCGGCAACGAGCGGGTGCTGGGCGGCCATGGCCTGCAGGTCGCTGATTCGGTTGTCCAGCGTCTGCCGAGAGGCGCCGGTCAGCACGAACAACACCCGTGGGAACAACGGATACCACCGCAGCCAGACGGCACCGGCGGCTTGCCGCCGGCGACCGACGGGCTGCGGCTCGTAGGACCAGAACCGGGCGTACTCGATCAGCTTCGACGCGAGGCGTTCGGCGCCCATCGTGGCGCGGTCCACCTCGACGAACGCCCTCAGCTTCCGGCGTTGTTGGTCATCGATGAGGGTGTAGTGCATGACCGCGTCCGCGACGACCCTCTCACCGTCGCCGATCGCGTGGGAGACCTCGGGCGTCCAGTCCAGGTGACCGTGTTCGTCGCCGCGACGACGGGCGTCGGCGACGAATGCCAAGTGGGTTCTGACAACCGTGAGGGTGTGGGGGGTCTTCAGTGAGGCGGCCGTGGCCGAGGTGATCGGATACGGAGGGCGGCCGCGCAGGGCAGGCCAGTCCCTGGTGAGGCGGGCACCCTTCGGCGTGAGGTACCAGACCCGGGTGCGATGGGCCTGGGGCAGCACGACGAACTCGACCAGGCGCTCGCGGCGCAGCTCGTTCAGCCGCTCCGAGACCGACTGGCGGGAGCGGTCGGGCCGCAACAGGACGTGCAGCTGGTTCGTGGTGGCCATCCGGTGCTGAGCAAGCGCGGTCAGGAGCTGGTGCGCGAGCGGCTCGACAGGGCTGGGCGTGAAACCAGCTGCAGCACGGGCCTTCGGACGCTGGGCGGTGGTCATTGGTATCCCTTCGACAGATGTACGGAGGTAGTGCCGGCAGGGGCGTGCTCGGCGAGAAAGGCGGCGACGCGGCCCTCCTGGCGGGCGGCGCGAGCGGTGAGCTGGTCCAAGGGGAGTGCCCCGGCGTTCGCGTGGGCGGCCTGCTCCAGTGCGTCGACCTTCTGCGGTCGGGCCTGAGCGGCGAAGACGGCGTCGAGGTGCGGTCCGCGCAGCTGCACCGGCCCGACCCGGCGCCCGTGCACGGTCATGGAGACGTAGTGCTCGAAGCGCTCCACGGTGGCGACTTCGTCGGGGCTGGGGTTGTCGCCCCACTCCGCGGTGATCGGCGCGATCGCCGACTTCGACCCGGCGGTGGTGGCCAGAGTGGAGGCGTTCTGCACCAAGGACAGCCGCACCGCAGTGGGAAGGCGGGCCAGCAGCTGGGTCATGCCGTGGACCTGGCACCTGTACTTGCGGAAGTCCTCGAACATGGCGGCGATGGTCTCCGGGGCCGCACCCGTCAGCGTGATCAACTCGTCGAAGTACGGGCGGAAGGGCACCCGCTGGTCCTCAGGGGTATCGCGCCGGGAGCGCACGGCGCGCAGCAGATCGCGGGCGAGCAGCGCGGTCAGCAGCCGGTCGGTGGGGCCATTGCCGCCCGGGCACACCCACACGATCATCCGGTGGTCCATCGCCGCACGGATGTTGTAGACGCCGACTGGCTGGCCGAGGAACGCACGGGTGACCGGGTTGGCGGACAGCCGGGCGATCGGGTTGAGGACCACAGCGATCGCGTCGGCCTGCAAGGTGGGAAACACCACCTGCCACCAAGAGCGGATCTCCTCCACGCGGCCCGCCGTCGCGGCGAGCGCCGCCTTCCGGAAGGCGGCGTCCGTGAGCATGGCCCGCACGTGGAAGATCGTGGCCTGGTCCTCGGGCCGGCCGGCCTGGCAGGCGGCCTCGTTGATGGCCACCAGGACGGTCAGTGCGGCGGTCAGGATGGTGATCGCGCGCGGGGCGTTCGCGTCGTCCCAGCCGAGCGCGGAGGCGTAGGCGTCGGTGACCGCCTCGACGACCTCGTGCGCCGCCTGGCCCTGGTGCATGCCGAGCGGATTCCACGAACTCACCCGCGGGCAGGGGCCCAGGCCGTTCAGGTCGATGAGCGCGATCCGCTGCATGAGGGTCTCGTGCGCCAGGAAGGTGGTGGCGCGCGGCCAGGAGTCGCGGTGCGGGTCGAGGAACATCAGCCCCCCGCCGGCGTGTGCCCAGCCGATTGCCTGCGCCAGGGCCCGCTCCGTCTTGCCGCCGCCTGCTTTACCCACCCCGACCTCGAACAGCGTCTCCTCGGCGTAGGTGGCGACCAGGCGCTCCCGGCCGTTGGGGCCCCGGTGGATGCCCTGCAGCAGCAACGTCGGCTCGCCGAAGGCGAAGGTCGGCAGGTCTTTGGCGAGCAGCGGCAGCCGGCAGTGCGTGGTGGGGGGCTTGAGCAGGCCGGTCAGCTCCTCCAGCCGGACCCAGTTCGCGCGCGGCGGCCGGCAGTGTCCCAGCTGCCAGCGGCGCTCGAAACCACGCCGCGTGGGCCAGTGGTCAGCGCCCACCCGCCACGGCCCCAGGCGCCACCCGCGCATGGCCCACCGGGAGCTGCCGCCGAACACGTCGAAGGCGGCCTGGAGTTGGGCGAGCCGCGCCTGCGCGCGGCCTTCGGTGTTCGACGCGCACATCACGAGCAGTTGGACCCGCACGAGGTGGTCGTCTTCCGCGAGCTTGCCCAGCGCCTTGGTCGGCTCTATCCGGCGCGGCACGGTCGGCATGACCAGCCGCCGCCCGACGCTTCCTGCGGGCTTGTCGCTGAGCAGCTGCTGCAGCTGCCAGCCCAGGGAGCCGCTCGCGTCCTGCCGCAGCCAGCGGGCGGCGCGTCGGGCTTCCCGCCGCTCGGTGCGGCGCGCGGTGCCCATCAGCTGCAGGCGGCGTGCCTGCAGCGCCCACTTGGGGGCGCGCTGGATGTCGAGTCGAATCTCGGCGAGGTCGCCGAGTTCCGCGCGCAGATCGGACACGGCGTCGACGAGCGGCTGGAGCGGGTCGGGGTCCAGCGGGACTTCGCGCAGCGGGGAGGTGAGCTTGCCGCGCAGGATGAACTCGGCCCGCACGGTGTGCTTGCGCGGCTCATCGGCTATCGGCCTCGCCCGGTTGACGGTGACGTTCGGCCCGAACGGGGTGATGAACAGCAGCCGTTCACCGCCGGCCGGGCCTTCGACTCGGTAGCGCAGCGGGCTGGAGCCGTCCGCACGCAACCGGATCTGCACCGTCTTCGCCCTTCGCGGCGCCCACCAGGGCATGGCCGTGGACGCGCGGGTGAGCTGTACTCCGCGGCGGAAGATCTCTTCCAGGCCCGGGGCGAAGTGCCGGTTGGGTACGAGCTCGAGGGCCATCCGGTCGGCCGAGGCCCGCGCCGCGAGACGGCGCACCACGGCTTCCCCCACGCCCCAGGTCACAGCGATGGCCAGGGCGAGCAGATACCAGTGGTCGTAGAGCCAGTCGGCGGCGTTGGCCAGGTGGGTGAGCAGGCCGAGTACTTGTCCGGCCGCCGTCTCATCGGCCTGGCCGATCACGTACGGGGCTGCGGTGTCCACGTGGAGGCTCCCTTCTTCGAGGTCGTGCGGGTGAAGTGGAGGTCGGTGATGCGGCCGTCGGTGTAGGTGCCGCCGCGGTCGGCGCCCGCCCATACGAGGTGCACCACCGCCCGGTCATCGCGGTCGTCGCGGCGGGCGATGGCGGCCTGGATCCGGAAGCGGGATGACGCGAACGCTGGCGCGACCGCTTGGTCCGGATCACCGAAGACCGCTGGCCACTTGGCGCGGCCGATCCCGGTGGCGTCCGCCCCCAGCAGGTCACGGCCGGCCGCGAGCAGTTGCCGCTCGTCCTGGGCGGCAAGGTCGGCGGGCCAGGCGGCCTCCAGCGCCTGCTGGATGGCCCGATCACCGGCAATGCCCTCTCCGTGCGGCGGCAGCGCCGACGCGCCGGCAGGCTCCGTCGGCGTGGCGGCCGCGGGCGCGCCGCTCTCCACAGGGCCTTCGGTGGGGGAGGCTGCTGAGCGTCGCGATGCCGGGGCGGCCGCGGGCGGTGGAGTCGAGGAAGGTGGTGCGCTCGGCTCGTGCGGCAGGGCCAGGAGGACCAGGCCGGCCACGGCCAGGACAACAGTGGCGGTCAGCAGCAGGCGCGGTGAGCGCGGCGAGGATGTGGTCATAGCAGTCGGGCCCCTCCCGCGTAGCCGGACATCGCGTCGACCGCGTCCAGGCGGACGACGGTGCCGGGGCGGGCGGCGTTGACCATCTGGCCGTTCCCGACGTAGATGCCGACGTGGTAGATCGTGGAATCGCGGCCCGGGGCATAGGCGTAGAAGACGAGGTCACCGGGTTTGAGGGCGCTCTTGCCGAGGCTGGCTGGTATCCGCTGGCCGGAGGAGGCTTGGGCGGCCGCGGTGCGCGGCAGGCTGATGCCTGCCTTCGCGTACGCGTACACGGTCAGCCCCGAGCAGTCGAAGCCCTTGATGTTCGCGCCGCTCTTGCCGGCGGGCGAGCAGCAGAAGCCGTAGGACTTGCCCTTGGCGTTGCCGCCGCCCCAGGAGTAGGGCACACCTCGCTGGGAGAGCGCCGCCTCGATCACGGCGCGGACCTTCCCGGACACGTTCTTCAGGTCCGGGTCCTTGGCGGCCGCCGTGTACTGGTCGATCCAGCCCAGCACATTCGAGAGGTATTCGCCTGAGTGGTTGTACTGCAGGATCGCCGACTTGAGCTGGGAGCGCCGGGTCAGATCACGGCCGCCTCCGCACAGGTAGATGGCGGCGCCGAGGGCTGCGTCGTCGGCGTTGTGCGGGTCGGCACTCTTGTCGCCGTTCGCGTCCTTGCCGATCCCCTCCCATGTGGAGGGCAGGAATTGGAACGGGCCGACGGCCCGCTCACCGCTAGCGGTTCCGTCCCAGCGGCCGTTGTCGGTGTCCGGGAAGACGGTGGTGTTGCCGCCCGCGCCGGAGCCGTTGAGGAGTACCCCGTAGATCTTCGGGCGGATGTCACCGCCTGCGGCGATGTTCCGGCCGACGGCGTGGTTGGACTCGACCTTGGCGATCCCGGCGAGGATCGGCCAGCGCATGCCCTGGCACTTGGGCACGTGCCGGCCGACCTGTTGGACGGCCGTCTTGTAGGCGGTGAGCATGCGCGGCGGGATGTCCGCCGCTGTCCCGCCCTCGGCAATCCCGCCCTCGTCCTGAGCGCCGCTCTGCAGCGCGACGACCGCGCCGATGGCGCTCGAGACGGGGGCGGCGCAGCACACGGCGGCAAACAGCAGCATCACGCCCAGGCAGCCCAACTTAGCCTTCCGGCTGCTGCGGCTCACGAGCCCTCACCCCCCTCGTCGCCTTCCAGTGGCCGGGGCTGCGAACCGTCGGCGTGAGAGCGGTTGAGGTCGTCCAGGAGCCGGCGGCGCACCTCGGGGTCGCCGCCCCCCAGGCGTTCGATGACGCGGCGCCGCAGGTCCGCAGGATCGTGTGTCTGCCGGGGCGGCGTCGTCGGCCGCGGCGGCACGACGGGCCTGGGTGGTGGGGTGGGCCGGGGCGGCGCGAACGGCCGCGGCGGGGTCGCCGGGGCAGGGGGCGGGGTGGGGGGTGAAGTGGGCGAGGGGCGCCGAGCAGGAGGCGGTGTTGTGGGGGAGGGACGGGGCGGGTTGTTTCGCGGGGGTGTGGACAGGCGCAGGCTGCTGGAGGGGGTGGTCGGGCGTGTGGGCACGGGCGTGGGGGCGGCCTGTCCGGCCCCGCCTGCCCAGGCCCGGACGTCTTCGCGGATGGTGTTGCCCCACACACGCCGCTGCTGACCGGCGTCTTGGCGGTACCGCGCCCCGCCCCGCCGGGCCCGCCGCACGTTGGCCGGCAGCCCGACCGTCGCTCCGTAGGCGAGGCGGCCACCCCGGTTGAGGATGCGGTATCCGCGGAAGCGGACAAGCCGGTTGTGCGCGCGGGTCGACAGCAGGGTGCGGTCACTGTTCTGGTCGTGCAGCGTCTGACCAGAGTTGCGGTCGACGACTTGGCCCTGCTCGTTGCGGTACCGGTCGGGCGGGCCGCTGGGCCTGCGTGGCCCGCCGCTGCCCGGACCGCCCGGTCCAGTGCCCGACGGGCCGCCGGCGTGCGGGTCGCCGTCGGCGGTGGGCTTGCGCCACTTGGCCAGCTGTTCCCTGTCCGGTCGCCTGCCGATCAGCAGCCAGTGGGCGCCCTTCGCGCCAAGCCGCGCGCCGAGCCCGGCACCTGCTGCCGCTGCGGTGAGTGGTGCGAGACCGCGCCTCGCTTCCGCGGTGGCGTCGGCGAGTATTCCGCCGGTGTCGACCGGCATGCCCGCGCCGTCGAACAGGGAGGTGAGGGCGCCCATCAGCCGCTGGCGGGTGCCGAGCATCCCGAACCGGCCGCCGCCGGTGAAGGAGCGCAGCCCACCGCCCAAGCCGCCCAGAGCGGCGGGGGAGTTCATGGCGAGCGCCGCGCCGAGCTCTGAGGTGTCGCCCGGCATGTGGGTGCCGCCGACCTTGGCGTAGCGCATCCGCATGGCCATGCGCCGGCCGAAGGACGTGATCCCGGTCAGCAGTCTGCGGTGCCCCGCCGCGCCAGCGATGGCCAGCACGTCGATCAGCAGGATCCGCTCCACCATCAGGTCGGGACCGTGGGTGATGGTGGCGTCCACGGCGATGCCGAAGAACGGCACGAACGCGCAGATCCCGACCAGCGCGAGGATCGCGATCCCCCACAGGGAGAGCCACTTCCACACCGACTGGCGCGCGGGGCCGGGCAGCATGCCGGCGATGAAGGTGACGCCGCCGGCGGCTGCGGCCGCGGCGCAGATCCCCTGCGTGCCCAGCAACACGATGGCGCTGGAGAGCAGCATGCCGCAGATGAATAGCGCGGCGATGAGCAGGAGGGCGGCGCCACCGACCCGCCACCAGGTGGGCTCCTCGGCGTACGCGGCGCACGACTTGCCGACCGGTCCCGCCTTCTTCATGTCCTGCAGGAAGGCATGGAACGAGCGGTCCTCGTTGGTGACGATCGCATTGGAGGCGTCGAGGAGTTCGCCTCCGGGGGTGAGCTCCGGAAGACGGTTGCTCGCGTCGCTGCTGCTCGACTCGCCGTCGACGCCGCGCTCGCAGTACTTCTTGGCCGGTCCGCGCAACAGGCCGCAGGCGTCCTTCGCCTTCTCCGAGGAGGTCGACTTCGGCTTGTAGCCGCCGGTGATCCACTTCAGGTGAATGGCGTAGGCCTTGCGGTCGGAGCCCTTGGCGGGGTCGAGGATGCGGCCGTACTGCAGCAGCATGTACGGCTTGACGATCAACGCGTTGGTGATCGAGTCCTGAATCGGGCGGGCCACCTCTTCGGAAGAGACGGGGCCTTCGCCCTCCCGCTGAAGGCACTTGATCTCGGCGTTGCCCGCCATACCGTCGCAGGGGCCCTTGCTGGCGAGCTTGCCGCCCCAGTCGTAGGAGTTGACGGATTGCTGGGCCACCTCCGCGGCCACCTGCTGGCCCTGGCCCAGCGGGCCGTCCTGGGCGAGCAGGTAGTCGGGGCGGACGAACGCGGACGCAGCGAACGCCCCGATGAGCAGGGTCAGGAAGATCTCGCCCAGACCGCGGCCGACCTTGCCGCGCACAATCATGAATCCGGCGAACACGAACGCCCAGGCCAGCAGTACACCCTTCAGCCCGAGCGTGTCGACGACGACGCTGTTGTAGGTGTCGGCGACCTTCTGAGCCGGACGGATCAGGATCTTCAGCAGCGGGAACCGGAAGGCCAGTTCGATCGCCCACCCGGCAAGTCCGACCAGCAGCCGGATCAGCGTGAACAGACCGGACAGGGCGAAGGACAGGGCTTGGGACTTGAAGGCGACGATGGAGCCACCCTCGGCGTTCAGCTCGTACCCGTTGATCGGCACCCCCTCGGAGGAGGTGATGTTCAGCGGGGCAAGGAGGTCTCCGGTCTCACTGTTGCTGCTCGCCGCGTACACGACCTGGCTGTTCACCATGACGAACACGCCGGTGAGCAGCGCCACGAAGCCGGCCGAGCGGAGGGTGCCGCGGTCTGGACGGAACATTCAGCGCCGCCTTTGCCCAGGTGCGCTCCGGCGCCGCCACACAACGAGGGCGGCCAGGCCTGCGCTGGCCGGCACCAGCCTCCACGCCGCCCCGGTGGCACCGTGGTGCTCGGTGGAGGCGGAGTTCATGGTGCCGCGCTCGCAGTAGGCCTTGGCAGGTCCCACGATCAGGCCGCACGGGTTCTGGTGCGCGGAGTGGGCGTCGGTGGCGAAGGCCTGCCCGGTGTGCGGCCACCACGGCTCCGGCACGCTCATCCCGAGGGCCAGGACGAGCACGCCGACGGCGATGGCGATCACGGTGAGGACGCTCGCGGCCGAGGCGACGCGCCGGGAGCGGTCCCAGGAAGAGGAAGTCATCAGAGGCGTTCCTTTGGACGGGCATCGACGGCCTCACCGGCGAGCGGCGAGGACGCTGAACCCGGGTGCGAGGCAGGGCTCGTGCGGCGTCCCGGTGTGGTGGTGATGGACGTGGCGATGCGCGCGATGCGGGGGATGACGGCCTTGACCCGGCCGGTGTTCTGCCGGGGGCAGGTCAGCAGGAACTCGCCCTCGCGGCCCTTCTGGCCGACCGGGGACAGGCCGGTGGTCACCAGCCGCAGCAACTCGCCGTCGTGGGGATCCAGCCCGACGAACTCCAGTCCGCGGCGGGCGCGTTCGCGGTCCGCGGTGCGGGCGAGTGCCCGGTAGGCCATCAGCCCGCGATCGGGGCCGAGTTCCTCGGCGTCGTGGGAGCCGGCGAGCAGGCCGGCGCCGTGCTTGCGGCCGTCGTGGAGGATTTCGTGGACCAGGGCGGTGCCTTCCGCCGAGCTGGTCAGCCAGTACAGCTCGTCGAGGACCACCGCGGTGAACCGCTCGGGGTCCTCGAACGCGGTCTGCCGGGCGATCGCGGCGATCAGGTAGAGCACTGCACGCCCGATCAGCGCCTCCAGGGGCTGCTGGTGCAGAACCTCGGGCTTGTCGAACGCGGCCTTGGGGGGCAGCTTCAGCCCCGTGGTCGTGATGACGATCATGTCGGAGGCGCTGGAGGCGTCCAGCCGGACCGGTGGCAGCGTCGGGTCGAACACCATCGCCGCGAGCGAGTTGCCGGCCACCACGCGGATGAGGCCGGCGAGGGTGGCGGCCGCGTCCTGCCGCTTGCCCGCCTCGCGCGTGGCCATCTCCTCGAGGACCTCAAGGACGCGGTGCATGGAGGGGGCGTCGCTGGCGGCGGCCTGCTCGACGGCGTGGTGCAGGACTTCACCGCCTGTACTCATCGGGCCGATGCCGAGCTGCAGGGTGAGGTAGGACAGGGCGTAGTGGCGGCCTTCGGGGCCGTCGAACATGCGCAACGGGTCGATCGACACCTCGGCCTGGGCGGCGTCGATGATCTGACAGCGGCCCTTCGCGGCCCTGCGCGCGAAGGTGGCCCACTCACGGACCGGGGTGCGGTCGATGCAGATCGCGCAGCCGCCGCGCGCCCACACCGCTTCCGCGATCAGCTTCTGAAGGACGCTCTTGCCCGCGCCCAGATCCCCGACGATCCCCATCGAAGCGCTCGCGTCCTGCTTCGGCGCATCGGCCACGTTGATCATCACGGGGCGGGTGGTGCCGCAGTCCAGGTCGATGCCGAGGAACATGCCGTTCGGGTCGCCGACCTCGCCCACGGTGAAGGCACCGGACAGCGCCCAGTCCTCGGAGACCTGATGCTGCGTGAACTCCCGTATGACACCGGGCCGCACCGTGCCGGGCAGGCCGAGCGTGAACAGGGCCTCCTGCAGGCCGGCCGGGCGCACGGCCCGGTAGTCCGCGCCGCCGAGCAGCGCCGCCAACGCACGGGCGCGGGCGTCGCAGATCGCGGCGGTCGGCCCCCACACGGTCAGCACGGTCACCGACTGCACCTCGACCTCGACCGAGGTACGCGAGAGCCGGGCGTCCAGCTCGCCGAGATCATGGGCGGCCTCGGTCAGCGAGGCGGGCATGCCGGTGGGGCGGGCGTCGTACTGGTCGGCCTGGTCGATGAGCTCGTTCTTCTTGCGCCGCACCTGGTCCCGTGCCTTCTCCGCGGGTACGAGGGTGAGGTCGACGGTGTAGTCGACGGGGAAGTCCAGGAGTTCCAACTGCGCGAACAGGTCGGCGGCGTCCTGGCTGACCGCGGGCGGGCATTCGGCCAGCGCCAGCTGCGCCTGATAGCCCACGCCGGCGTCGGACTCGACCTGCAGCCAGCGCCGCCGCAGCGGGGAGGCCGTCTTGATCCGCCACCAGGCCGTGCGGCCCGACCGCGTTATCTGATCCGCGCGCCCCAGGTCCTCGACGTCGTCGAGGGCGGGGTCGATGCCGCCTTCCTGGAGGCGGACTTGACCGAGGTCGGCGTAGCTGGGGGAGTGCAGCACGCCCTTGCGGATCTGCCCGCCGTACAGATCGCTGCTCTCGGCCTCGGCCAGCAGCGGCTCGGTCAGACCGCGGTGCAGGGCGTGCTGGATCATCCATACGATCTCCGCCGGGCGGGCCGGGCGGAAGGCGACGCCGCCGGCGAGGGCGGCCTCCGCCCGCAAGGCCTGCTCGCGGTAGGCGCTCACGTCGCGGCGCGCCACGGGCGCGGCCCGCATGCCCAGCGTCGGGGCCAGCTCCGCCCACGCCGCGCCGAGCGACGCAGACACCCGCAGGCCGGCTGTCTCGCTCTGCAGCGGCACCGCCAGCCACAGGGTGCGGCGGTGCATCTCCTGGCTGTCCAGCAGATCCAGCGTCGCTTCGACGTTTTCCACCCACGGATGCACTTCGCCCGGAACCTGGTCGGCCGGCTCGATGCCCTCGATCATGCGCAGGGCGATCTCACCCGGATCAACCTGCGCACACATGCCGAACAGACGCGGCGCCCCGGACAGAGAGCGGATCAAGTGTGTGATCTTGGCGAACTGTTCATCGCGGACCGCGGCCGGCACGTACGTGCCCCGGACGCTCTCCTCGCGGCGACCCTGCGCATCCGGGCCGGGGTGCAGCCGGTAGACGGCCCACACGCTGCCGTGCGTCGACCACACCAGATGCCCGGCGATGTGACGGATCGGCACCCTCACCGCACACCCCCCTGCTCGGCCAGCGCGAGCAGCTGCTGCACACCCGACACCGGCCGCACCGCAGTCGCGGGAGCCGCCGGCGCCGGGCGCCGACGAGCAGACGGGCGCTGTGCTGCTGGGCCCGGTGTCCGGCCGGCAGGCCGCCGCGGCGCACGGGCCGGTGCGGCCCCTGCGGCGGGGGCGAGCGCCTCCTCAATGCTGAAGCCACCAAGCAGTGCGCGGGGAGCGCGGTCGCGGGCGGCCCGGCCGCCGATCCGTCCGCCGCGCGGCTGCCATCCGAGCAGCGCCCAGCCCAGGGCCGCCTGCATCGGAGCGCGGCCCTTGATCGTTGCTCGGCGCACCGCCCAGATCGCCAGCACCCACGCCGCGATCGGGACAGGTCCCATCCACGACCACCAGCTGATGGTCTTGACCAGAAGGAAGCCGCCGCCGACGGCGACCGCGATCTGCGCGGGCGTGTAAGGCCCGAGCGGGATACGCCAGTCCGCGACCTTGCCCAGCACCCAGGGATGGCGGCGGGCGGAGGTATAAAAGCGCCCCACCCGCCCGGCGGCCGCGGCGCTCACAGCCAGCCTCCCGCGCTGGCAAAGTGGTCACGCACGAGGGGATCGGTACCGCGCACAAGGCCGGGGATGGCAGGCGCACCCTTGGCAGGGTTCTTCACCTCGTCGGTGAACATATTCGCCAGGTCGTTGCGCGCGTTGTACAGACCCAGCGCGATGATCATCAGCAGCAGCGCGCCGATCCCGGCTTTCAAGGAGAACTTCTGGATCATGATGACGACCACGAGGCAGACCAGACCGGCCTGCAGACCCTTGGTCGCCCAGTCCTTGAACATCGTGATCCACGAGTCACCGAGATCGCTCAACTGCCCGGCGAGCACCACGCTGTGCACCGCGTTCATCGGGCACCCCCGTCCTGGACGGTCCCGGAATCAAGCGCCGCGACTTCCCACCGGCCCGAGCGGGCCTTGAGGGCGAGCTCGTACGCCAGCGGCCACCGCCCGTCCTCGTCCCGGGCCTCCACCTCAGCGAGGATGCGGACCTCGCTACCGTCGGCCGGCACCTGCTCGGCAGCCGCCACCTTGTCGACGGCGAACACCTGCGCCACCGTGACCGCGGCGTACGGCCCGGGGGTGACGGCCGACAGCTTCACGCCGGGCGCCAGATAGCGGTCGACCTCACCGGCCCCGGTCAGATACGCGGCGAGGAACTCCCCGACGGCGGAGGACAGATCACCGGACGGCACGGTCACTCCGTACGCCGACTTCGGTGTCGCAGCGCGCGCCGGCCCGGCCACCACGGCGGGGGCGCCCATCACGGCGAACGAGCTGCCCGCGTGGTTGGCGGCCACGGGGACGGCGTAGTAGCGCACCCGGCCGTCGGCGTACTGCGCAGCCACCGTCACCGACCACGTGCCGCCCTCGCCCTGCGCACTGCGCACCGTCGTCACCGACTCCGGCGTCGACTGCGCACCGGAGACCGGGTCGGGCAGATCGACGTCCGGCGCCATCGACTGCGCAAGCCGCGCCTGCGCACTCGTGGCGGCGCCGGCGCTGCTGCGCAGCCACGCGCCGAGGAACAGTTGCGCATAGCCGCCGGGGTCGGCGGTGGCCGCCGCGGTGCGCACGGCGGCGGGCTTGGTCGGCGTGGCCGCCTCGACGACGGCCGGCGTGGAGGTGACAGCGACGCCCAGGGCGATGGGGCCGGCCGCGATGGCGGTCACGACCACCAGGCGCGAAACGCGTACGCGGCGCCGCATCTGCTCCAGCCGAGCGCCCGCGGCCATCGGAGCAGCGGCCTCGCTCTTGGAGGCCTGCTTGCCAGGAGACATGGTCAAACTCCCAGGTCAGAACGTTTGATTGCCGACCTTGAGAAAACCCGCCGACCCCGACCCGACCACCGACCACGAGACCCCGACCACGGTCACGATGGGGATACGAAGCCCATGGTCGGGCCCGACCACAGACCCGACCATGGGCCTGCGACAGGCCACCTGCTCGGCTACACGTTCCAGGCCGAAGACCGGCGCGGGACCCGCGTGCCTCACGGCGATCAGTCCGCACACCGTTGCGCAGACGCACGCGGCTCCGGCCGCGGGCCGGAGCCTGCGCATCGAGACAGCCGGTCCTGCGCATGGGGACACGAGGATCCACGGACTGGATGCGCATCCGCTCCCCGCAACCCGACTGCGCACGAACCTCGACCGGTTGCGCAGCCCGATTGCGCACCGCCCGTCCGAGGCTGCGCAGCGGGCTGCGCACCACATGCACGCCAGGGCTGAGACACGTGGTGGGCCCGACCATGAGCCCAACCACGGCAGCTAGACGGGCACGTTGCCGGACTGTGACCGATGGTCGGGGCTGGTGGCCGTCAGCCTGGTCGGGGCCGGCGGGTGAGCTGACGGCATGGCACACACGCACGCCCCCGCACCCGGGCCCACCGGACGCCCCACCCCGGTGGGCGCGGCGCGCTGCCTTGGCTACCGGGCGCGGCCTGCGTCGAAGGCAGCGCGATGAGCGGCTTCGGAGCGGGGATCCGCCGTGGCGCGATGGCGGCCGATCAGTTCACCCAGATCGCCAACGGCCTGTTCCGCGACACCAACTTGTCCTACAAGGCGAAGGGGATCTTCGGGCACATCAGTACGCACCGGGACGGCTGGCAGGTGACGATCGCCGACCTGGTCCGCTTGGGCCCCGACGGACGCGAAGCGGTGCGCGCCGGCCTGAAGGAGCTGGAAACGGACGGTTACCTGATCCGTGAACGCCTGCGCCGCCCGGACGGCACCCTCGGCGAGATCGTCTATTGCATCACCGACCGCCCGGCCACCCTGGACTTCGCGCTGATCGAAGCCGACCCGGTGATCACGGCCCCCGAGGCCGGGCACGACAGCGGCTTCGGGGCGGGGATCCGCCGTGGCGCGATGGCGGCCGATCAGTTCACTCAGATCGCCAACGGCCTGTTCCGCGACACCAGGTTGTCCTTCAAAGCCAAGGGCCTGTTCGGACTGCTCAGCACTCACCGGGACGGCTGGCGGATGACCGTCGCTGATATCGCCCGCCGAGGCCGCGACGGCGAGGCAGCCGTGAAGAGCGGGCTGAAGGAACTGGAGAAGCACGGCTTCCTGGCCCAGGAGCGCGAGCGCGATCCCGGCGGCACCCTCGGCGCGACCGCGTACTGCATCACCGACCTGCCCAGCCTGCAAAACCACAGGTCGCAACCAGAGTCGGGTTTTCCACCGGTGGATAACCCGACGTCGGCTCATCGGCCCACTAAGAACACGAACAGAAAGAAGACCAACAAACAGAAGACCAGACCCCTCCGTCCGTGCGACCGCGGCACAGCCGCGCGGACGCCTGGAACGACGGACCAGCCGGAACCGACAGCGCCCTCAATGGCCCCGTCACCGGCAGACGAGCTGCATCCGGGTATCCGTCTGCTGCTCGAGATCGGGGCGAGCCGTCCTGAACTGCTGCTGACCGGGAAGCCGCTGACCGATCAGGGCCGAGTAGTGACCGTGATGATGGACGCCGGCTTCAGCAGCGAGCAGCTCCGGCACATCATCACCGACCGCCCCTTGCCGCACCCAGTGCGTACCTCGGTCGGGGCGATCATCGCCGCCCGTCTGCGAGCTGCCCAGGCCTACCCGCCCCCTTCCATCGCGGCGGGCCATCACGACGCCCCGCCGGCGGATGAGCTCCTCGAGCGGTCGACGATGGCTGCCGCCCGCACCGTGAGCGAGGCCCTGACCTACCGGGCCCTCGTCGAATGCGCCGGCTGCGGCGTTCCCGCAACCGCCCCCGGCGAAGACCTCTGCCCGGCCTGCCTCGGCTGGCCGCTGTGCCGCACCTGCCCGGGGCCGACCCCCCGGCGCGCCCACCCCGACAGCGACGGCCGCTGCACGACGTGCGCCTCCGCCCTGACCCAACTGGAAGGAAGCAGCTCATGACCGACACGCTCCACGCAGCACCGCCGACCGCACCCTCGCAGCACCAACGTCCCTTCACCCTCGATCCGCGCCGGTGGGAGGCGGAACGATCACGTGCCCTGCGGACCGGCCACGTCCGCGACACCGCGTGCTCAGCCGAGTGCCAGCCCGTGCTGGTGTACGAACGCACCCGGTGGGGCTGGCTCGCCTGGACCGTCCCCAGTGACGGCACTCTCCCTGAAACCCCTCATCAGATTGGAGTGCTCACACCTGACGCGACGTGTATGCAGCGCCTGGCCCTTCGCTGGCTGACCAGGCGTCCAGCCCAGCGCATCGCCCTGGCTCCCACGATTCCCGGATCCCTGAAAGTCTCCGCCGCTGCCGTCGCGCTCATCGCCCTGGTCGCCGGCCTGTTCGCCATGGGGCGTGGCGTCCCCATTGACGTCGCGTTGCCGGCGATGGTGCTCGCGCCGCTGCTCGCCGAGCAGCTGCCGGCTCGACTGGATGCCCGGGCCCGCGAGCACGTCCGCAGCGTCGAAGGCAGCGGCGCCTGCCGGTACATGCAGCGCCTCGCCGCCCTGCACACCTACCTCGTCCAGGCCGCCGCTGGCAGCGACCGCTACGAGCTGCGCCGCTCGGCCGAAATGAGCCGGCACATGCTGTGGGACGCCGCCGGCCTGCTCCAGACCCAGAACACCCGCTCGGCCTCGGCCGAACTCATCGCCCGCGAGCGGCTGATGGTCCAGCTCGCCGACCAGGTCGCCCAGACCCTGAAGCGCACCCACACCGAGGACAGCCCAGCCGATACGAGCCAGCCCCGCAGGCGAGAGCGGCCGTTGGGCCCGTACCCACCCGGCTCCGAGCAGACGAGACGGCCAACGCCTCAGCACACGCGCCGCACTTCACCGATGAAGGGACACCACCCCATGGCCCAGCCCGAACCCGACCACGTTCGCACCGCGGACGTATACCTGCTCTACGCTCACGAGCCCTACTACCCCGGCCCCGGAGCCCAGGAGTTCAATACCACCCTGGTGGCCGCTGCCTCTCTGCTCCACCCGCGGGTACGGCAGCCCGACGGCGCCCAGATCCACGACCGCCTCACCCAAGGGCGCCAGCCGGGAGAGATCATCCCGCTGGCCACCCTCACCCACGAACTGGACGGCGGCGCCGCCTGGCCGACGGTCGGCGACTGGGAAGGCGTCACCGCCGACCTGCTGCAGCTCGTCCGCGAAGGAGAGTGCGATGCCCTGAGCCTCGGCCTGCCCGAGATCGCGCGGGCCCTCATCTGTAGCGGCCCGCACAGCCACGTGCGCTCCTACGACGCGGCGGCCGACCAGTTCATCGCTTACGGGCCGACGGAGCGCGCCGCCGTCCTGGCCGAGATCGACATGTTCCTCGCCTGTCTCGTGGCCGAGCAGGCCCTCTGGCCAGGCGACGGCCTGCTGCCCCCGTTCACCCGCCACCCATAATCACCCGTCCTCGCTCAGGGTTCGTGCGCGATCGTCGTCGTCCTGGTGGTCGTCGCTCGACGTGCCGAGCCTGCCGCTCCACAACCTGATGCAAGCCCCCGCCTCACCCCCCCAACTGGCGTGACAAATGGAGGCTTTCGTCGCTCTGGAGTGCGTGCAAGTTCGTGCAAGTTGCTGGCGCGCGGGGGTGACCCGGCGCAAGCTCGGTCATGTCGATCGTCACCGAGGGCACCGGAGGACACCATGGCGTTGCACCGGCTGGGCAAGGACCCGGAGAGCCCGAACAACGGCTCTCCGACTGTGTACCTGGACGACAAGACCGGGAACTACATCCTGCAAGGATGGCGCGTCACGGACGCTGAGCGCCTGGCGCAGATGGACGTCCCGGATCATGAAACGGTGATCGAGTTCCCGAGGCGCATGGTGCAGTTCTTCCCGGAGGTGAGCGGTGGCGACGGAGCCGACGTTTGAGGATCTGTTCCGCTCCGTTCAACACAGCGCGTATCACCTGGAGATGAGGGACGCATACGGGCTCGATGACGACTACCGGGAGTGGGCTGCGGGCAGCCGCTTTGATCCTGCGGAGCGCTGGCCCTGGTGGATCGAGCTCGTCTCCGCCTCGGTGGCCCGTGGCGTGGCCGTGCGCCGTGCGCGCGTCGTCTCCGAGCCGGTCTCGCCGTACGTGCGGTATGAGTACGAGCTGACCAGCGGGCACAACGTCAAGGCCGGTGAGCTCGTGCGCTGGCTGCCTCGTCGGCAAGCCTCGGGGCTGGCGTTGCCTGGTAATGATTTCTGGCTGTTCGACGGCACGTCGGTCCTGTTCAACCACTTCGCTGGTGACGGGACGATGACCGGCGAGGAGCTGGTCACTGACCCCGCGGTGGTGGAGCTGTGCGCGTCCGCGTTCGCTGCCGTGTGGGAGCGCGCGACTCCCCACGAGGAGTACCGGCCGGTCTGACAGAGCAGTCGAACGTGACTTCATCGTCCAGCGTCCAGCAAGCCCGAGAGGCTCTCGGTAAGCGCCTGCGTGAGATCCGGAAGGACTCCGGACTGACAGCGCGGGAGCTCGCCTCCCGGGCCGGCTGGCATGAAAGCAAGTGCAGCCGCATCGAGAACGGCCGTACAGCGCCGTCGGACGACGACCTACGCGTGTACACGCTGCACTGCGGCATGGCGGACCAGACGGCCGACCTGATCGCCACGGCGCGCAACATCGAGGGCGCCTACGTCGAGTGGCGGCGCATGGAGCGGTCCGGGCTGCGCCGTGCGCAAGAGTCGGTCATCCCGCTGTGGGAGCGAACGAGGCATTTCCGTGCCTACTCGTCGTGGCTCATCCCCGGGCCGCTCCAGACCCATGCCTACATCGAGGCTCTACTCACAGCGATTCGCGACAGGCGCGCGCTGCCTGACGACCTGGAGGAAGCCGTTCAGGTCCGCGTGGACAAGCAGCGGATCTTGCACGAGGGGCCCCGCCGTTTCGCTGTGATCCTGGAGGAGAGCGCGCTACGGCACCGGATCGGCGGCGCTGCGACCATGGCCGGTCAGCTCGGCCATCTGCTCTCGCTGGCCACGTTGCCGAACGTCAGCCTTGGCGTGATCCCCCTCAGCGCGGACCGCACGGCGCTGTGGCCTGTTGAAGATTTCTGGATCTTCGATGACGCCCATGTCAATGTCGAGTTGGTGTCTGCCTTTCTGACGATCACTCAGCCGCACGAGGTCGGCATGTACGCCCAAACCTTCGCCGACTTGGCCGACCTGGCTGTCTACGGGGGCGCCGCACGCGCCCTGATCACGTCGGCAATCGACTCTCTCGGGTGACGGTGCGCAAGCTCGTGCAAGTTCATTGAGGCCGGCTCTCCGCCATTCCTAGCTTTGTCGTCATCAGGACGACGCCCGCGAGGGGACGGCCCCATGACTCACCCAACGACCTATCCCAGTCCGCCTGTTGAACTGCCGCTGACGCTCGACGCCGATCCTCCTCCGGTTGCCGACTGCGATGTGTGCGCTGCGCTGGACAGAGAGCGCAGCGCGGCACGGGTCAAGGGCGACGGGTCCAAGGTCTCTGACTGCAATGTGGAGATCGGCAGCCACCCGCACAAGGGGCGCCGCTCGTGATCCCCATGGAGCAGTACAAGAGCTCTCGCGCTGAGGCCGAGCACACCGCAGCTCTCTTGCGTGCAGCCCTCACACGCGCCGGAATCCCCGAAGAGGCAGCCGGACGCGTTCGGGCCCTGGTAACCGGCAAGGGCCGCGCGTATGTGGAAGTCGGAGCGCTCCCGCTCGACTCAGCGGTGAAGCTGCTCAACGCGCTGCCCTTGGCCCTGCCCCAGGGCGGCACCGACGATAGCCCCATGCTGCCCGCTGAGGCGTTCGGATGAGCCGCGCGGTCCTGCGCTACGTGCGCCACAGCATCCGGCATGAGCCCGGCAGCGGAGCCACGTTCGAAGCGTCCTGCGTCACGGCGGACTGTGGCGAGGGATCCGGCCCTCTGGAAGAGCAGGAAGCGGCTCAGGACTGGTGTCTGCGCCATACCGGGCGCACCGGTCATGATCTCTTCCGTCGTGTCGTCACTGACCATGCCCGCGTGACCCGCGAGGAGTAGGGACTCCGGCCCGGTGAGGACGCCCTGCGCTCGGATAGCGTGCCCTGCATGACGGGCACGAGGCGCACCGAAGCAGAGCCTGCCTCTCCAGGGGCCACGGACGAGGACGGTGTACGTCTGCCGCGGCTGCGCTTGAAGGACGTGGTGGTGCGAGGTGCGGTCCAGGGGATTGCCGCCGTCGCCCTGCTCTGTGCCGGCACGCCGTTCGTCGCCGGCCATCAGGACCGCGAAACCTTCCTCGCCGTGGTGGCAGGGTTCGCCGCGGTGCTCGCGGGGACGGGGATCGTGATCGGGGGCTTCTTCTGGACGGCCTGCGCGGGTGACATCAGGCGCTGGCGCGACTGGCGCACGATCACCGGCCAGACAGGCGGCGTCATGATCATGGCGCCGGTACTCGTACGGTCGGGCGTCCTCGCCCTGGTGTTCTTCCCCGGTGCCCTCGGGCTCTACCACCTGGTCGACAACGCCGCCTACGACAGCTGGCTGTACGGGAGTTGAGCCAGAACGCGGGACGCCCCGGACAACTGCCCGGGGCGTCCTGGTGGTTGCCGCCTACCCTGCGCGCAGGACGGCTCAGCGGGAACGGCCGGCTGCCGCCGCCGCGGCGGTCACGGAGGATGCTGACGTCGCCGAGCATCTCGCGCAGCTGCTCCTCCTGGGCTTCGGCGTACGCGTACCGCTCGGGCAGGGTCTCCAGGAGGTGCTTCCACTGGCGTTGCCCGGCTCGAACGCAGGTTCCTCCACTTGGTGTGCGCGAAGCCGAGCTCGTCCAGGCGGGGAGGTGCGAGGCCGAGGGCTCGCCCCGTGTCCAGGAGTTCCTCCTCGGTCCGGGCCGGCTCCCACCTCCCGCACAGCGGCGTTCGGATTGGTGGCGATGGACGGGGTTCCGAACGGCAGCGGCAGGATGGGGATGACGGATCGGCCCCAAAATCATTGCACCTGCGGGGGACACGAGTCCTCGCAACTCGGAGCCCGGTCCCACATGCCGGCCCAGGAGCCGACTCGGCGTTCCGTCGGCAGGCAGGGCAGCGTCAGGCTGCGCTTTCGACGACACGAAGGAGCAGCAGGTCGAACTCCGGCCCACCGGGCTCGTTGCGATACGGACCGGCGTACTCGTAGCCGAGTCGGGCGTAGAGGTCCTGGCCGTGTCGGTTGGAAGGAAGTGCGAGCAGCGATGACCACTGTGGGGCAATGGCCTTGATCAGTTCGGCGTGAAGTCGGGAGCCAATGCCCCGTGACTGCCACGGTGGGCGGACCGCCAGCTCGCACAGCCCCATCAGGCGCTCGGTCCGGGCCGCTTCGGGGACCTGGTCGACCAGCCCCGGGCCGAACCAATACTTCGAGGAGCAGGGGAAGGCGTAGCCGAAGCCCACGGCGTTGCCGTCGGCGTAGGCGACGACCAGGGTGAACCCGGGGTACTTGAGGTGGCCGTTGATCTGGCGGTGGAGCGCGGGCACGGACAGGCCCATCGCCTCGGCACCGGGGTTGGCAACCAACTCGGGGTGGGAGTCTGCCCAGATGTCGGCGACGACGTCCATCAGCGGTGGGACCTCGCCTGGCCCGTAGGCGCGGACTGCCACATCGGTGCGGGTGCTCGGGGTGGTCACCGTCTCCTCCTAGCTGACGCCGGCGATGGTGCGGTACTCCTCCAGCCAGTCGGCGACCGCGGGGACCGCGGCGTGCCGCTGGAGCGCGCTCCCGACGTTGTGCAGCTGCTGCAGCAGACGGTCGGAGCGCACCTCGGGTAGGTACGTGAGGGCGCGCCCGGCGGCCTCGGCCGCGGCTTCCGGCTCCGGGCGTTCCCTCACCGCATGTTGGACGGCAACGTCGGCCTGGTACAAGGCACGGTTGCGGGCGAACTGATCGCCGTGGAGCAGGACGGCCTGCTCGGCGCCTGCGGCGGCGCGTTCGTGCTGGGCAAGGTCGGCGCGAGCGAGGGCTTCGAGTCCGGCGAGTTCGCCGGGGCTGAAGAACTCCAGCCAGTCCGGGTCCGCCTCCGCCGGGCCCTTGACGTAGAGGTGGTGGGCGCGGACGATCGCCTGGTCGGTGGCGCCGGCATCGCCCATCAGGGCCCAGCCGCCGGCCTCGCGCATCGCGAAGAGGGAGAGCATCCTTGGCGAGCCGTAGGTGCGGACCGCGCTCTGTGCACCCTGGGCTGCGGCGATCGCCTCGCGGGGGCGGCCGGATGCCTTGGCCAGTAAGGACAGGCAACCGAACGCGTGTGCTTCGAGTCCGCGGTCATCGGCCACCCTGGCGGCGGCAAGGGCTTCGTTGTACAGGGACCGGGCGTCGGCGGCGCGGCCGGAGTCGTACGAGAGCCACCCGGCCGCGATGCCCAGGTGCCCGGTGGCTGAGCGCAGCTGGCGCTCCGTCCGGTCGGTAAGGCGTCCCTCCTGCAGCCAGCCGTACGCGGTGTGGAGGGCCTCGGACGCCCTCTGGCGCAGTGCAGCGGAGCCGTGGTCGTGGTCGTGCGCGTAGATCGTGCTGACGGCCCGGTGGACGGCGCGCACGTTGGTGGCGCCGATCCGGCCCGGGGCCTGGTCCCGTGAGGACCGGCGGGGGAGCAGGGTCACGGCGGCGCCCGCGCCGTCGACCAGGAAGGCGCGACGGTCCACCGGTTCCTCCCGCGGTTCCGGCCCGCTCACCGCGGCGGCCGGTGCAGCCGATGCTGTCGGGAGGCTGGTCCGGAAGCCGAGTTGGGCCATGGTGCGTCCGGTCAGCTTGGTGAGGATGCGCCGATAGACCCCGCGGGGCAGCTGGACCTCCCCGTCCTCCCATGCGGCGATCAGGCGCGCGGTGCAGCCGACCGACTCGCCCATCTCCTCGCCGGTCGCGATGATGAACCGCGCGAACTCGTGCCGCGACATCTGGAACTCGCCCTCGCGTACGGCACGTAGCGGGGCGTTGGGGTTCGGGCGGCGGTCAGCCATTCCGGCTCCGGGCGGCATCCACGATGACGGGTGCGGCGACCGTACCGCCCCCACTCTTCTCCTGCCCTGGTCTTGGCCACAGTTCACCCCGCCGGGGCCGACTTACATCGTTCTTGCATCGCGCTGGCGTCGCGCCTGCTGCACCGCTGCTGATTGCGTGGACCGTGACGTAACACCTGATCAGGGAGGCCGCCGTGGCGAACGCTTCGAGCAGCGGTACGGCGATGATCCGTGCGAGCACAGCACCCTGCAGAGCGGCGTGCTCCGACGGTCCGGCTGAAGTCGACGCCGATACGATCCGCCAGACGTACGAGGCCGTCCTATGGACGGGCGCCCCGGGCGATGAACAGGAACAGCTCGGGGACCTCTTAGTCGGGCACGTCCAGCTCCTATTGCCGGAGGTCTCCGAGTACGTGCCCCGCATGCGAGGCGCGCAACAGAGCACCGCCCTGCACGTCATCACCCGCACACGTCACCTGCTTGAGGACGGGCCCGGCGCCTCGCCGCAGGAAGAGACGTCCCGCATCTGGAATCTCGCGACGCAGTGCCGAGCACTGCTCACCCTCTACCTGCATCCCGGCCCGCTGAACGAACGGGCCGTCGGGGACCTCGACGAGCGTCGATCATGACCCGCACGTCCGCAGCGCAACCCCGCAGCACCGGGCACCCCGGCTACACGCTGACGCAAAACCGTGTCCTGGAGGCAGCGGAGGAAGCCCGGCGTCTGACCCGCGTGGCACTGGCTGCGTGGGGCCTGGACGACGACGCGGAGACGGCGGCACTGATCATGTCCGAACTCGTCGCGAACGCGGCCCGCCACGCGCGCGGCCCCAAGATCCGCGTCACGGTGAACCGCCCGGCGGACAACCGGATCTACCTGGCCGTGGTCGACCGCGCGCCCCACCAACTGCCACAGATGCGTGCGACCGACCATGACGCCGTGCAGGGCCGGGGCCTATTCCTCGTGGACGCGGTTGCCGACCGGTGGGGCTACGACTTCATGGGCGCCGGCTCGCAGCCATGGGGCAAGCGCGTATGGGCCGAGTTGACGGTGACCCCGTGAGATTCTGCAGGACCGAGGTCGTCGAGACCGTGGTCCTGGTACTCGTCGCCGGCTCGCTCGTCTCCGTGCTGGTGCTCGCGATGACGTAGGCCTCGTCCCGGCAGTGCCGTTGGGATGGCACGCACAGACTCGCTCGACGCTCTCCCTCGTGGGCGCGAGCGACGCGGAGCCCCCGGTGGCTGCACCTCCACCCGCAGCCACACCGGGGCTCCCGGACTGGACTCCGGATAAGCTCGATATCCGGAGTCCAGACGGGTCGATAGGACGCTCAGCTGGCCGCCTCGAATTCGATTTCGCCGCGATCCCTCCCGCGCCACAGCCCAGACACCTCCTTCTTGAGGGAACGAACCGGCTCAAGGAGTTGCTCAAGGAGGGGAGGGTTGAGGGCTTCCTCAATGCGACGGGGATCGTAGATGGGCAAGTCGTCGGGAGCGGCGCGATGGGCGGGAACCCGCATCTCCTTCTCCGACTCCCGGCGCCTCCACGCTCGTGTCCACGCCTTGAGCCATGCACCACGGTCACCCTCGGGCACGTCGCAGACGTTGAGGAAAGCTACGAGCTGTTCGAGCTGCAGCATGGTCTCCCCGAGAACCATGCGGTGCAGGGTGGTGTGGGGAAGTAGGCCGTCCCCTCCGGCTCGCCGCTCGATTTCCTCGATCGGCATGGCGCCACTTCTGTAGTACAGGTATTGCAGTGCCGCGATCATGTCTGCAGGATCTTTGACCGCGCTCGGCTTCGGCGGAATGGTGCGGACCACCTCGCTCGTACGGTGCTCCTCCCACCGGGCTTCCCGCCATAGCTGCCGCGCGTGGGCGACGTTGCCCCCGCACGCGCGCGTGAAAGCCTCCACCACGGGCAGTCTGGGGATCTTCTCCCCGGTTGTCGCGCGGGACAAGGTCGTCGAGCTGTAGACCGTCCGCTCGGCCAGCTGCCGGTACGACAGACCCGCCTTGCTGTGATGGATCCGCAGCCAGACGGCGAGTCGCCCCAGGCTCCGGTTAGGGGTAGTGATCGGCTTCTCCGGGCGTCCCACAAGCGCCGCCCCCTCACATACCGGGGGCAAGGGGAGCGCGGCGGGCCACGTGAATCCCGATCAGACCACCGCTGGCCAGGATTTCCATGATCGCGGTGACGGGCATCCCCGCATACACGAGTACCGCACACAGGGTTATCACGATGATGACGACGGCGGCCTCCGGCCCATTGAGCCGTTCCGGCGCGGTCGGCCTCTGCGCACACGCGTGACGCTGACGCTTCTTCATTTCTCGATCTCCCTTGGGAGTTGGGGCGCCAGAGGAGAAACCTCTGGCGTCACGGACGGGCTGCACAACACTGCTGGGCGACTGCAATCACCCGGCTGGAGCATGGTGGCACTAGATCTGGGTACCGCCACAACCGTTGATGCACGGGCATCCCCGTACGCCTAGTGACAGAAGTGACGCCTTCCGGAAAGAGTCGTTCCGAAAGGCCCTGACCTGCGGCGGAACGAGTTCCGTCAATTGTCAGTGCCCCGTGGTAAGGAGAATTGATTCAGTCGCAACCCGATTCTTGTTGCAGGCGTACGCCTCGCCTTGCGAAGCTCCAACAGGTTCATTCCACACGCGGAAAACGTCTCGAAGCACGGGCTGCACAACCACTGCTCACAGACACGAACCTGATCGCCGAACCGGCTGCAACTGGAACGGCACACACGGGAGCCCCGGCATCAGGATGCCGGGGCTCCCGTGTTCTCGGACCTAACAGTCAGCGCGGAGCAGGCAGAGCGGCGGGCGCGTCACCGGTCACCAGGGAGTCCCGACCAGCCGCCAGTTCCGGCACGTACTTCCTGGACGCCCTCCGTTGTTGAACACCCTTGTTGGACGCTGGAAGCCACTTCCGGCCCGGCGTGTCGACGTCGAGGCGCCGTTGCCCAACAACCGATCGGTTCTTGGACAGCGACCTGTCAGGCATCACCGGATGATCGGACGAGTTGGCGAGCATCCGGCGGACGGTCTCCGGATGCCACCGCTACGGCAAAGGATCGGGCGGCCCGCTGTGCTCGACCTGCCTGGAGATCGTCGAACAGGCCCGAGGCAAGCGCGGCTAGCCCGGCTGGCCACCCTCGAAGGTCTGCACGACCTGCTCCACCTGCTCCAGGAAGTGCGCTGCCGCCTCCCCCCACCGGTCCTTGGCGGCCGCGTGGGAGATGGCACGCTGGTCGGCTGCCGAGTTCGCTGGATCACGCCAGACGTCGACAAGGGCGGACAGGGTATGGCGCATCGCAAGTCCCGCCCTGGCGACGCGCGGCGGCCCCACGACCCAGACCGTCCGGTCCGTCCGGTCGACTTCCCTCAGTGCGGCGTTCACGGCGCGCCAGGCCGCGCGCTGCTCTTCGGGCTGCGGCTGGGTGACGGTGTGGCCGATGACGGTGTTCAGCGCGTCGTACACGGCGTCACCCGCACTGAGCAGTGCCGCATACGCCTCCTGCCGGCGCTCCCTGAGCCACTGGTCGAACCCCTGCTCTGCTTGCACGTGGACCTGGCGGACCATGGCCCGTCCAGTCGCCCACGCGGCCAGCGCGGCTCCGCCCGCTCCCGATGCCCCTGCGATGACCGCCGCCCATCCTGCGTCCATGAGGCAGTCCTACAGCACACCGATCACGTACGTGCTCGGCCCCGGTCTCCTATCTCTGGCCCGCGGCTACTTTGCACCGTGGGCCAGAGATAGGAGACCGCGGCCGTGATGGTCGGCGTCCGCACCGAGCAGGGTGTGACCGACATGGCCGTTGGTCACACCCTGCTCGGTGCGGGTCTCCTACGAAGTGGGCGGTCCCGACTGCGAGGGCGTCGCCGGCGTCGGCATGGGTGTCGACGTGGGTGCCGACGGGGCCACTGTCTGCGGCATGGCGGCGGACGGGTCCCTGTCCATGAGGAGGAAGAAGACGGTCACCACGGTGAGGCCGACCACTATGGCCGCCCCCAGCTTCTGGTCTCGGTAGGCCGCGTAGACCGCGGCTCCGCCGAGCGCGAGGCCGACGATGAGCATCAGCGTCATCGGGCACCGCCGAAGGGCGGCTTGGCAGAGGGCATCGTGCAGGGGAAAGGGCAAAATGGGGTCCCCCTGTGTGACTTCAGGGCGCACAGCCCCTTAGTCTCGGTTCCAGCGCTGATGGCTTCGATCCAATCTTGATGTCGGCTTCTGGCAGGAGCACGAGTCGGGTGGCGGACTGTCGGACTACGTGAGCGGCCCCCCGTTGGCGCGGGGGGTCGTTTTTTGCCTCCAGGTGTCGAGGGCGGGCATCGGACTACGTGGTGACCCACAACGTCCCGTTGGCGCGGGTGGTGAGACTCAGGCAACCGGGGCTAGCTTCAATCTCGGCCCCAATGTCCTTGTTTCACCGTGCTGTTGGTCAGAGCAGAAGAGTACGCAGTGCGGAGTTGACGGTTGTAACGCCACCCGTGCTGGATGCACCCCCCGGCAGACAGCTGGGGGTGCGCAGTGCTCGGTCGAGGGGCGTCACTCGGTCAGGTCTCCTCACAGCAGGACGGGTCGCTCGACGCAACGAGAGGGACCTCCACTCGGCCGGAGCGCGAATGGGACCCCTCCGTCATGCCGAAGGGATTTCGGTGAGGAAAACCCTACTCAGCACGCTGACAACCAGGGGGTACGCGGGAGTACGGTCGGGTGCCTGACGGTCCGTCAGGAACTGAGCGGGGGGAACGTCTTTCCGATGGTTGTGTAGCGTGGTTGTCGTGCTCCGTCCCGAGCGCTGCCGATGGGCATTCGTGCAGCTCAGAGCTGTGCCGGTCGTTCGTCGGGATGACATCTGGGGCGGCCTCGCACCTTCCGGGGCGTGACGGAAGTCACCACACGAAGTAGGTACGGTCCGTGTCGGCCTTGAGCGGAGAACTGCTCTTGTGCGCCCACCACGTTCGCGCCGCTGCTGGCTGACGAATCGTCTTCTTCGCAGGCGGGAGCCCTTATCGGCGACCTCTGTCGAGCCTCTGACGACCTTGCCCTTAGACGCCAGGAAGACCTTCTAGAAGGTGTTGTCCTTGTCGTCCAACAAGCTCTCCATCTACCTGATACTCAACGACCTCCTCCACGGAGTCGTTGATGAGGAAGGTCATCGAGACAGTGCTGAATACGTGCCCCTCGACACAACGGACGATGGTGCGCTCCATCGAGTTGTCGAACTTGCCGCCGGCGTGGAGGGTGTCAACCTTCGCCTTCCCCATCGCTGACGCCGTCGATCTGGACGAGCACCTTGTCGGAGTGACGCTCCGTCTCCTTCGCAGGTAGAGCGCCTTCTTGGGGTTCATCGTCGAGCCGATGACCTCGACCATCGGTTCCAGGGAACAGATCTTCCGGGCGCCCTCCTCGTCCAGCTCGACCTGCATGGTCGGGACGAAGTTGGCGTCGGCGGAGTCGTAGTCGATTCCGGCCTCCTGGAGCGCGGTGCGCACCGCGACCAGGTCGGTGGCCTCGGAGATGACCTCGAAGGACTCACCGAGGTCGTTGACCTCCTCGGCACCCGCGTCGAGCACGGCACCCAGGACGTCGTCCTCGGTCAGCTCGCCCTTGGGGACGATCACGACGCCCTTGCGGTTGAAGAGGTACGACACGGAGCCCGGGTCGGCCATGTTGCCGCCGTTGCGCGTCATGGCGACGCGGACGTCCGAGGCGGCGCGGTTGCGGTTGTCGGTGAGGCACTCGATGAGCACCGCGACACCGTTCGGGCCGTAACCCTCGTACATGATCGTCTCGTAGTCGGCGCCACCGGCCTCGAGACCCGCACCAGATGTTCTTGATCAGCTTCGCGAAGAGCTTGCCGCGCTTGGCATCGATCACGACCTGCTCGCCGCTTCGTCGTGGCGCATTGAAAGTGGCCGGACATCTACCTGTCTCCTTGCCGACCAGGTGCCACTTCCTGCCGGGCTCTCGTTCCGCCTGGTGGTGGACTTGCCCTCCTTGGAGAAGACGAAGGCGACAGTGACGTCCTCGACGTTCCGCGAAGAAGCCGTTGTTTCCTCTGCAGGCCAATGACCTTGGCCGCTCCGTACATGGGGGCGCGCGGGCGGGTGTTCCGCAACCCCGTCTACAGCACGCCGATCAGGGCGTTGTCCTCCGACTGGTCGACGACTTCGAGGTATCCGGCGAGCACCTTGGAGCGCGGGGCCCATCCGCCCTGCTTGGCGATGACGATCTGGTCGTGGCCCTTGAGGCGGGAAGAGGTGGCCAGTCCGCGGCGGGGCGAGTGTCCGGTGAACCGGATCTCGATTCCGGCGCGTTCGCCGGCGCGGGTGATGACGTCGCCGATGGACTCGGGCTGTAGTCCGCCCTCCATGAGGGTGTGCCAGCGGGAGTGCAGGCGGCGCCACGCGTAGTCGTCCGGGTCGGTCAGTGCGGCGGCTTCCTTCCATGCGGTCCAGGCGCGGACCGGGCAGATGGAGGGGCGGGAGCCGTATGGTACGGGCACGACCCTCGGCCGGATCTTGGAGACGCGCATGTCGGCGACGAGTCCGCCGGTGCCGTCGGCGTAGTCACGGACGCGGTTGTGGGCGAGCTCGTGCTCGCGGCCGGCGACCGCGAAGTGCATGAGGACCAGGGCGCGGTCGCGGATGCCGCGGAGGTTGTCCGGGCAGGCGGCGCGGATCGCCGCGAGGTGGTCGACGAGCAGCGGCGCGGCCTGGCCGCGGCCGCGTGTCTCACCGTTGGCCTCCATCTCCTTGACCAACTGCTTCAGCCGGTTGCGGGCGAGGCGGGCGACGCCCTCCTCCAGCTTCACGCCGTGCTCGGTGCGGGCGGAGACGACGGTGCCGGAGATGCGGCGGTCGATGGTGGACGGGGCGGTGCAGGTGCCCTTCTTCCAGCCGGGCTGGGTCCACAGCCACTCGACGAACATCACCAGGGTGCCGGAGGTGACGGCGAGCAGCGGTACGCCGCTGTCGGCGCAGAACTTGCTCCAGCTCGCCCAGTCCTGGGCGTAGCCCTTGCGGGTCCGCTCCGGGCGGCCGTCCGCGACCGCGCGCACGGCCTGTCCGTCGATGTGCTCCAGGGCGGCCCGGGTCGCGGTGTCGTATGCCTCGGGCCGGACCGGTGCCGCCGGGGTGGTGGCGACCGGTACGACTGTTACCCGACTGTCTGTAATGATCCGTCCCGTATGCCGTAGATAAGCCCTGTTCTGGACTCCGGACATGGGGTGCATATCCGGAGTCCACGGCGGGCGTGCCCGCGGCGGGCGCATGAGGCGGAGAGGTTAAGACGCAACCGGCGCGGGGCGTGGATTGTCTTGATGATGCGTGAGAGCACATCTGCCCCGGCGCCGGGCCGAGCGGCGCGGCCTGCGCCTCTGGCCGGTCGGCGCCGTTCTCGTCCTGGCCTTCGCCACCGCGATCATCGTGGCCGCCACGGTGTTCTACACCGGATGGGACCTGCTCGGCGCCCGGGGGCTCAAGCCCGAGCACCGCATCGACTCCACGACGCTCTTCGACCTGGTGAAGCTGTCCTTCGGCGTGGTCGCCGGGGCCGGCGCCCTGGTCGCCCTGGTGGTGGCCTACCGGCGCCAGCGCGTCGATGAGGACGGCGCCCTGCGCGAGGCCACCCGCCTGCACACCGAACGCTTCACCACCGCCGTCTCCCAGCTCGGCGACGAATCCGCCGCGGTCTGCCTCGGCGGCGTGCACGCCCTGGCCGGCCTCGCCGACGACGCCCCCACCCGCGACCTGCGCCAGACCTGCATCGACGTCTTGTGCGCCTACCTCCAGCTCCCCTTCACCCCCGACCCCGGCACCGACCCCGCCCACCAAGAGGAACACCACCGCTACCTCGCCTTCCGCAAGGTCCGGCACACCATCCTGCGCCTCATCGGCGACCACTACCGACGCCCCTGGGGAACCCACCGCTCCTGGCAGGGCTGCGACCTCGACCTCACCGGCGTCACCATTGACAGCGACATGGACTTCCAAGGGGCGAAGTTTTCCGGCGGCAGCGTGTCCTTCCGCGACGCGACGTTCTCCAGCAACAAATGGAACTTCCGCGACGCGACGTTCTCCAGCGGCTCGGTGTCCTTCTACGGGGCGAAGTTCTCCGGCAGCGACATGGAGTTCCAAGGGGCGAAGTTTTCCGGCGGCAGCGTGTCCTTCCGCGACGCGACGTTCTCCAGCGGCTCGGTGTCCTTCTTCAGGGGGAAGTTCTCCGGCAGCGACATGGACTTCCAAGGGGCGACGTTTTCCGGCGGCAGCGTGTCCTTCCGCGACGCGACGTTCCGCCGCGGCGAAGTGTCCTTCGGGGGCGCCACCTTCTCCGGCGGCAGCGTGTCCTTCGGCGACGCCACCTTCTCCGGCAGCAACGTGACCTTCAACGACGCGACGTTCTCCGGCGGCGAGGTCTCTTTCGGCGCGAGCTTCTCGAGCGGCCATGTGACCTTGGTCAACGCGAGGTTCTCCGGCGCCGATGTGTCCTTGATCAACGCGACGTTCTCCGGCGGCGACGTGTTCTTCAACCACGCGACGTTCTCCGGCGGCGAGGTCTTCTTCATCAACGCGACGTTCTCCGCCGGCAGTGTGTCCTTCGGCGACGCCACCTTCTCCGGCGGCGAGGTCTCCTTCGTCAACGCGACGTTCTCCGGCGGCGAGGTCTCCTTCTCCGGAGCGACCGGCGAAGCGCCATCTGGCCTGGTGCCATCAGGATCGCCGCCGGTCGGGCTGATCCTGCCTCCAGCTTGGTCCAGCTGACACTGTGACGCCGGAAACCCCGGTTGCGGGCCCCGGCTGTCCTCCTGAGTGCCCGTCACGATGACTCTGGGATTCGGAGACGAGGACGTTATCCGGGACTCATGCGGGAGGGGAGGAGCGGGTTGTGGTCCCGCGTGCCGCACCGGGCATGGAGTACAGTTGCGGGCGAGCAGTCGCAGGGGAATCCGGTGAAAATCCGGAACTGTCCCGCAACGGTGTACCTCCCATATGGGAGTAGTCCGAGGACCTGTCTGCCCGAACGACCCCGGCGCCTCGCCGGGTCCTTCGGCAGGGGCACCGGGACACCACGCACGCGGACCTGATGCCCAACTCGAAATGAGTTGGGCTTCTTTGCTGTCGTACCCTCTGCTTCCCCGCCGAAGGGCTGGAGACCCGCGACCGCGGACTCCTCACCCAGGGCCGCAGCGCGGCCCGCGAGCGGGAGACCGATTTTGACCGTGCACATCGACCCCGTCGGCGGCGTCCTCCTGGTGGTGGCGCTCGCCGTGGGGTACTTCGTTCACAAGCACACCCAGCAGGCCCCGGCCGGCAAGGGCGCCATCGTCGGCGCCATCGTCTGCGCCACCTCGGTGCTGACCGCGCTGGTGCTCATCCTCGGCGGCGACCACACGGAGCCTCCGGGTCCGGCGCCGACCGGGGGCGGGACTCCGTACGTACCGGCCTCACCGCCGACTCCCGGCCGCTGAATCCGTGGGCGCGGCTTGGTGCCTGGGACCAAGGACCACCTGCCCGGTCGATCCGCGCGCACCTCGCGGCGCCCGACCGGCTGGAGCTGTACGCCTGGCTGCTGGCGTCGGGCTGCTGCGGCTCGATGGCCTGGTCGTCGAGTCGGACACCATGCGAGCCCCCCCGTGGTGGTGGGCTCGTCGAGGGCGTCGGCTGCGGTCAGGGAACCCTGACGGCCTGGATGCGCACGGGCGCCATCGCCCAGCACTGTTACCGTCACAACGTCGCCTTCGACGCCTCCGAGGCCGAACTGTCCATCCTCGCCCGCACCTCCGAGGTGTGCGAAGTCCTGGCGGTGGACAGCATCACGGCGGCAGCCCCCGCTTCGTGGAGCGCTCGCTGCGCGGCGGCGAATGGGACCCGGACAAGGGCGCCAGCATGCTCACCTTCTTCGTGGGCGGCGGGTGCGTCATGGCCTTCGGAGACATCTTCAAGACCTGGTCCCGGAAGCGGCGCCGAGAAGTGAAGCTGATGGCTTCCGGACTCCTCAACTCCGCGAATGTCGACGCCGTGTTCCCCGGCCAGCTCAGCCTGTTCGACGACCCCGCCGAGACGATCACCTCCCGCGACACGCTGCGGCGGATACTCTGCGAGACCACCCCGGAGGCCGCTGCCATCTGCACGTTGATGCTGCGGCGCCCGGAGCTGAATCAGCGCGAAATCGGCGCTCTGCTGACGGCATGAGCGATCGCGCGGTCGAAGGCCGGCTCCGCCGGCTCCGCAGCACTGCTCGCGGGCTCGCGGCGAACGGAAAGATCAGTTGTCCGCACTTCTGCGAGGCGGGCCGGCGGTGACCGTACAGATCGCCCCCCAAGCCGTGATGATCCTCGTCATCGGCTGCATCGTCGGGCTCACCGTCTACAGGCACACCGCTCGAACCCATACCGGCGCCCCGACCCGGGGAGACCTGGTAGGTGCCATCGGAACGGCGGTGGGCGTCATCACCGTCCTCGCCTCCTCCTCGGCGTAGGAGGCGCTGGCGAGACGGCGCAGGGCCCCAGCCCGACACCAGGGCCGACGGCTCCGACAAGCTCGGGACCTCGGATTCCGTGAAGCGGCGGCCTCTGCCGCCGGTCCGGAGCGCATGGTCTGGCCCCCGGTAAGTCGCTGCCTACCGGAGGCCAGAGGTGCGCGGCGTGCTGAGGACGCGTCAGGCTGAGAGGTCGGGCGAATCGCCGATCGCGCGGCCGCCGGCTCCAAGGGTCCGCCGCTCGCTCGGGGACGTCGCCGGGTGGGCGCCGAGCACTCCACGGGCCCGCAGCTCGTCAAGGTCGGGGAGACGGACTCCGGGGAGTGCGTCGAGGAGGTCGGCCTGGGCGGCGCGGATGCTGTGCGCGTCCTGGGGGCCGGTGCCAAGGGTGCGGCGGGCTGTCACGCGATCATCGTATGGGCGACAACGACCACCACCCACCCATCACTACGCAGGAGGAAGTCACGGCGGTCTTCAACTTCGGTGGCAAGCAGGTCGACAGCAGCGACGCCGACGCGCTAGTGAAGGCAGCGGAGGAGTCCGGCGTCGCCTTCGGCGGCTCGCTTATCGTAGGCAACAGCTACGGCGTGACCGGCGGCACGGTGCACTGCGACGTGAAGGGGATACAGGACGGGAAGTAGTCCGCCCTGGGGATACAGGACGGGAAGTAGTCCGCCCTGCGGACGGCCCGCATCCTATAGTTCGGGGCTGTCCAGTTACTCGCTGCTGTCTCATCTCTGGTTTCACACCAATGACGTGCAGGATCACACGGATTCAGTGATCAAGTTGATCCTTGATCACGTCAAGTTGCCGATCGAGAGTGAACTCAATCGATCGAAAGATGACTTCATTTAAAAATTGATCTTTCGATGGCCCTAGCATTTGCAAGCGGGCAAGCCGGACTCCGTACACGGCGACACCACGACGGAATCCATCACGTGAGGGGTCCTGGAGCGCATCACGCTTACTATCAATCAACTGAGGGGTTTTTCGCGTACGCTACGGGGTTATCTAGTGCGTGCTGAACGGCTTCGGAATGGTCTCTCAGCATCAGGTGTCCCTGGGGGTGGCTCCCTTGGGGACGCCCGAAGATCGCGAAGGCCTCGCCCTCTGGGCGGGGTCTTTCGTGTATCTAGGCCCCTGCGGGGCGCCGGGGAAGCACTCGTTCAGGGAATCGCGACGGACGATCCGTCAGGCATTGGCCAACGAAGGTAGCCGGGGTAAAAGTTGACTGTCATTCAACTGGCACTTCCTGAGCGGATATACGGACAGCCGACAATTGGTCACCCGGATGCCATGCCGTAGCATGCGCATAACCGGTGGTGAGTTCCTCGCCAGGGCGCACGCGACACCGGCCTGCACACCAGAGAGAGACCATTCCGCCGGACGGTCGAGCTTCGGTCGCACGATCGAAGCTCGGCCCCCATCTCCTATGGGAGAAAGCCGTTGTCGCAGGAATTCCTGGCGGCGGTGCTGATCTACGGGATCACACTGACCGCCGCATGTCTGGCCATCTGGCTGCTCAAGAGCAAGCCCGTGAGGATCGCCGCGGTGATCGTGGCACTCGCGACCCTGGTGGCCGCGCTCGTCCCCGTCGTCAAGATCCTCGTTCAGGATCCGGGGGCCACCACGGTGGTGGCCCCGACCGCGCCGGCCCAGTCCAGTACCGCGCCCTCCCTGGCGCCCACGGACGTGGCGGGAGAGTCGAGCACGTCGCCCTCCACTGACACCGGGGTGAAGTGATGGGCGCGCGGGAGATCTCCCTGAGCCCTACGGCCAACGCCATCGCCTCCTACAGCAGGCAGGCCGATCTCAAGGCCGTGGACAGTATCCTCCAGGCGGCCAACGCCCAGGCCGTCACCGGCTTCGCGGGCATGCCGAAGTCTCTCGTCGAGACGAAGGTGCAGGACCTGAGCGCGGCAGGCAGGTCCGCGTTGGCGGACCTTGCCCGGTACGTACTGCCCGTCTCCAGCCTGCTGGAGCTGGCCTCGGTTGCTCGGTACCGCGTACACCCCCGTGGGACGTCCACGCTTATCCGCAGGACGTCGGGACACGTGCTCTTTCTCATCGACGGGTGCGCACTGGAGGAGACCACCGATTCACAGACCGTACGTCTGTGGCGCAGCGGTGCCGTCTTCGGGGAGCAGCCGATCGTCCACGGCTTCTCCCCGGGCTCGTCGAGGACGAACGAGACCAGGTACCTGAACTTCCTCTCCGAGAGCAGGTGCCTGCTCATCCCCAGGGACAAGTTGCGCACCTTGGCGCTGTCCGATCCGATGACGATGCTCATGATCTCCAGGATCGGGATGGACAGGACGAACGTCATCGAGCGGCTCTACACAGTGACCCGGAAGGCGCCGGTGTCCCGGGTGGCCACGCTTCTCGACTACCTGGCGGGCGAGACCACAGTGATGCGGCCCAAGACAGTGGAGAACGAGGAGAAGCAGCTCGTCGTGAAGCCGATGCGCAACGCCATCGTCGAGGGCCCGACGCAGAACGACATCTCGGAGGCTCTCACCCTCGGACGCGCGACCGTTGAAAGGGCCCTGGGGGAGCTCCGCAGGGAAGGTGCCCTACTCCGTTTCCGCAAGGGCGAACGGACGAACCGGGTGTACGAGATTGCCGACCGTGACCTTCTGCAGCAGATCGCGCGGGGCGGCTGACCTCTGCCCGCCCGTATGAAGAAGGCCCGCACCGATCGGTGCGGGCCTTCGACATGTCCGCCGTGAGCTGGAAGATCAGGTCACCTGATCCGATCTCGCGTGCGGATCGGAACGGCCAGTAGCGACGGCTACGAGCCTTCCGGATCACTGTCGTCGGCCGGCTCGGGGAGCTGCTCGGGGACGTTCCGCAGGAGCGCTGCGGTCATCGCGAGCAGCGTTTCGGCCTCCGCCCGGCTGTAGTCGAAGTCCTTTGTGACCGCGTCGTTGTGCATGGCGCCGGAGGTCTGGCTGTACAGCGCGTCCTGGATGCGCCACCAGCGCTCGGTCTGGGTGCACTGGTTCGCGAGCTTCTTGGAGCCGGGATTGTCCCAACCTGCGTTCTGCTGGATCCACTCCAGCGCGCGCCGCACTTCCAGGATCGTGCCCCGGACGTGGTTGGTGGTGATCAGCCGCTGGGCCTCGCGGAGCGCTTGGCCGGGCTCGGCACGCCGGGAGTCGTGGAGCGGGTAGGGGACGGCCATCTCGAACGCCGCGGACGGGGAGACCTGCGCGAGCTGCTCCTCCCAGCGGCTCTTCGGGATGGTGATGTAGTCGGTGGCCTTCGCGGTGCCGGGGTAGCCCACCGCCTGCGGAAGAGTCGCGTCCACCTCAACCTCGAACCTGACGTCGCCGGTTCTGCCAGCCTCGATCGCGTGGAGCTGCAAGGACGTCAGCGGGAACACCAGGGGCTGCCGATGGACGGTGACGACCTGGGTGTAGGCCAGGTTCGCCGTGGTCCGGCCGAGGCGTGCCCGGTTGATCGGGGGAGCGGCGAACCCGAACAGGGTCGCTTCCAGCGCCAGGAGCTTCCCGGCCTCGGTGAGCGGTGACACTCCGATCGCGGCCTGGAAGTGCAGTTCGTGGCCGCCGATCGAGCGTTGAAGCGAGACCTGCTCGCCCACTTCCAGCGTGAACCGGGTGTTGTTGTCCTCGAAGCGCAGTTCCTGCACGGGTTCCCCCAGTTGGGCACGGTTGATCACCCAATTCTGCCCGCCATGGTGTTCGCGCCGCCCCCGGTTTCCCACGGGCCCGCAGTGCTGCCGACCACCAGGCGCCGGGTGGGGCCCGTTGTCGCTACTGACCGTTCCGATTCTCTCCGAGGGCCGCCTACAGCTGCGGGGCCTGGTCGAACTCGGCGGCCGCGTCGGTGGGCTGGGGGCCGTCCTTCCGCTCGAAGTCGGCCACCTTCCAGCCGCCGTCGTCCCGTGCAGCGTGCCCGGACCGGTCACCACCGACCGGGGAGCGACACCCCCGGGCGAACCTGCTGCATCCAGCGGCGATCATGAGCAGCGAGTCAGTAGCGTGGGCCGACCCCGACCGCCCCACGACGAGGCCGCCGCCCCATGCCCACCATCACCGACCACACCGCCTACTGGGACCGCTACGCCCACGGCGTCCCCGACGAGACGCGCGAGGAGGCATTGGCCGGTGCGTTCGGCTGGACCCAGTACGCCGGGCACGGGCCCGGCCCCGAGCTCCTCGGCACCCCCGCCCGCGCGCTCGAACTGGGCTTCGGCCGCGGCAACGCGGTAGCCGCCCTGGCCTCCCGCGACGTGCAGCCGACGGCGTCGACCTCTCCGGCGTCCAGTGCGCCAAAGCCCGCGAACGCTGGGGCGATCTCCCCGACGCACGGGTCATCGAGGCAGACGTCTGCGACTTCCTCGCCCAGCCCGGCGAGCCGTACGACGCCATCTATTCGATCTGGGGCGCCCTGTGGTTCACCGACCCGGAAACCCTGCTGCCCCTCGTACGCGACCGGCTCGCGCCCGGCGGCCGACTGGTGTTCTCCCACGCCCCCGCGGTCCCCGGCTCCACCGGCATCCAGGGCATGTACGGCGCCGGATTCACCGGCCGCCGCACCTGGATCTACCGATGGGCCTACGAACCCGAAGGATGGGCCGACATCCTCACCAAACACGGCTTCCGCCAGATCCAGGCCCGCATCCTCGACGCCCCCGACCCCGACAACGTCGGCACGCTTGTTGTCGAGGCCACGAGCCCAGGCCACTGACCCGGCCAGCGGCAGGTAGCCGGGCGCCTTGCCGGACCCCTGCACAGCAGCCCAGCACGCCGCGTACCGTGGGGACCGGAATCCTCATCGCGCAGCGGGGTGAAGTCGACGTCGATTGCGGTTCCCGGACCACTTCCTCGCCGTCGCCGACTTCATCATGACGGCCAAGAACGACGGCATCGCGGGCAAGCTCCCGAAACGCCGAATCCTGCAACATCTCTTGCGCCTTCTCTTGCGGCTACTCCTGCGCCATCCCTTGCAACATCTCTTGCGCGAGCCCTTCAGGGAGGGACAACGTTTCCTCAGGTCAACCACGGTTTTCGAGCTTGGTCGGGGGTCTGACATCCCCTTAGCTGCCACTTCTTGCGCGCTGGTGTTGGAGAGTGAGTGAGGGATGGGGGCGGGTGTAGTCGGGCGGGGGCCCCGGGGTCGGGGCGCGGCCTGGCGCCTGCTGGCTCCGGCAGCCGGCCTGACGGCCGCCCCGGGACGGCACGCCCGGGCCTGACGGTCCGCGTGCCGGAGGGGGGCCGCCCCGCTGCGCGGGGCTGGGCGCTGCGCGCCCGGAAGGGGGGCGAGGCCGCTGCGCGGCCTCGGTGGGAGTGTTGGGCGGGCCGCTGACGCGGTCCGCGTGCCGGAGGGAGGCCGCCCCGCTGCGCGGGGCGCGGGGGTGCGTGGTGAAGCGGGGCGGTGGGTTGCTTGCTGGGCTTTGGCCTGCTCCGCAGGCGGGTCGCTCCGCCGCTTCGCGGCGGTGGGTGTGGCGCTCCGCGCCGCACCTTGGTGTGGCGTGCGCTCCGCGCTCGCCTTGGTTTCGCCGCTTGCGCGGCGGGGTGTTGCGGTGCTCCGCACCGCCCGTCCGGTCGGGGCTTGTCCGAGGAGGGGGTGGCGGGGTTGGGGGGAGTGCACTGCCGTTCTGTGTGCGAGCGGTCGTCTTGCGGGGCAGCGTGGGTGGTGGTGTGGGTTGGTTGGGGGTGGGGTTCAGTTGGTGGAGCAGCCGGTCGCAGCCCGTCTGAGGGCGGAGTGCTCACTGTGTGCGGTGCCGACGGTGTCGGTTCGTTGTGTGGTTGAGGGGCAGTGTCCGTAGCGCTTGGCGTTCGTCTTGCGTGGTCGTGTTCTGCTGCGCCTGCGCGGGCTGGGTTTGCTGCGGGGTTGTTCTGTGCGGGGTGGTGCCGGGGAGAGGCGTTGTGCTGTGTGACGGTGTCAGTTTCAGGTGCAGTCAGTGTTGTTGTGTTCGGCGGGCATCGTGATGCGGCTTCGATGGGATGGCGGGTTGCTTGGGCGGGGGAGAGGTGTTGGGGGAGAGGCGTGCGGTTGAGGGGTGAGGGCTGTGGATTTTGCTTCTGCCGGCCTCGGCCCGGGTGGGGCCGAGTGCGGGTGAGTGCGGCTTTGCCGAGGGATCAGTGGTGAGGTTGTCGCGTGGGCAGGCGGCGTGCTGGTCGTCTGGGGAGTCTGACTCGGCTGTGAGGTGCGGCAAGAGGGGGGCCGCGGAGGGGACTTGACGGCCTTGCTCTTGCTGTCCGAGGAGGGCCGGGCTTCAAGCGGGTGCCTCCGGCGGGCGCCGGGCCTGCCCAAGGGGGTGGGAGGTGGTGTGCCGGGTGCGGGTCGGTGGGTGGCTGGGGTGTGGGGGTGGGGGGGGGGGGGGGGGGGGGGGGGGGGGGGGGGGGGGGGGGGGGGGGGGGGGGGGTTGGTGGGTATTTTGTTAAAGGAGAACGAATGAGCGATCGTGGGGAT
>NZ_JBITGS010000046.1:0-68928 GCF_044457265.1 Streptomyces sp. NPDC050564
CTGCCCACAACCCGGCTCGGCCACGTCTTCGCCGCCACCGCGATCAACCTCATCCGCATCGACCGATGGCTGACCGGCACTCCCCTCGGTGGCACCCGAACCTCCCGCCTCGAAGCTCTCATGCTCGCGGCCTGACCACCCGAATCACGCCTTCCTCAGCAGAGTCCTTCAGGCCGGTGGTGAAGCGAATCTCGCGATAGCGACGCGGGGTGTCGTGGTGACGTGCCTGCGGAAGCAGGCCGGTGAGGGGGTGCGGAGCGATGGAGCATTCAACCCGGCGGAGCCGGGCAGTGCTTGGTTCAGGCCGGGCGGTTCTGCTGCTCGATGTACTGTCTGACGATGCTCAAGGGTGTGCCGCCGACGGTGCCGGCGAAGTAGGAGCCGGACCAGAGCTTGTTGGCGCGCCAGTAGTGCCGCACCAGGTCGGGAAACTCCTGCTATGTAGGATGCCGGTCATGCAGCTTCGGTACGCCTTCAGGGTGTATCCGGAGCCCGGTCAACGCAGGGCGCTGGCACGGGCGTTCGGGTGCGCGAGGGTCGTGTTCAACGACGCGGTGCGCGCCCGGGAGGACGCCCGCGCGGCGAAGCTGCCCTACCCCAAGGCCGCAGGCCTGTCTCAGCAGTTGATCACCCGCGCCAAGAACACGGCGGAACGCTCCTGGCTGGCCGAGGTCTCCTCGGTCGTCCTGCAGCAGGCCCTGCGGGACGCGGAGAGTGCGTACAAGAACTTCTTCGCCTCTCTGAAGGGGGAGCGCAAGGGCCTGAAGGTGGGTGCGCCGCGCTTGAAGTCCCGCAAAGATGCCCGGCAGGCCATCCGGTTCACCGCGAACGCCCGCTGGAAGATCACCAGTGGTGGGCGGCTGTCGCTGCCGAAGATCGGCGAGGTGCGGGTGAAGTGGTCCCGGGTCCTGCCGGTCACGCCGTCCAGCGTCACGGTGATCCTGGACTCGGCGGGAAGGTACTTCGCCTCCTTCGTCATCGACACCGACGCCGAGAGTGACCGAGCCCGGTGGGAGGAGCCGGACCCCGACAGCGCGGTCGGCATCGACCTGGGACTCACCCACTTCGCGGTCCTCTCCGACGGCACGAAGATTGATTCCCCGCGGTTTTTGCGCCGCGCGGAGAAGAAGCTGAAGAAGGCGCAGCGGGAACTGTCCCGCAAACAGAGGGGATCGAAGAACCGGGCCAAGGCCCGCCTGAAGGTCGCCCGCGCCCACGCTCAAGTTGCGGATGCGCGCAAGGAGTTCCACCACCAGCTCTCCACCCAGTTGATCCGCGAGAACCAAGCGATCGCGGTGGAGGACCTGGCGGTATCGGGACTCGCGCGCACCCGGCTGGCCAAGAGTGTGCACGACGCGGGCTGGTCACAGTTCGTGGACATGCTTCAGTACAAGACGAAGCGGTACGGGCGGACCTTCGTGAAGATCGGCCGGTTCGAGCCCACCAGCCAGGTGTGCTCCACCTGCGGCCACCGAGACGGGCCCAAACCCCTGGAGGTACGGGAGTGGACCTGTCCCGCCTGCCGCACGGTCCATGACCGCGACCACAACGCCGCACAGAACGTGAAAACGGCCGCCGGACTGGCGGCATCGGCCTGCGGAGCGCCGGTAAGACCAGAACCCGTTCTGGCACAGCGTAAAGAAACAGGAAGCCACGGAATCCCCGCCGAAAACCGTGCCGCGTAGCGGCACAGCAACCGGTAGGAACGGCCAGAATCCTCAGGCTTCAGCCCGAGGAGCATGTCAATCGCCCTGGGTGAAGGTGCGCCGGTACTCGCTCGGTGTGGTGCCGAGGATGCGCTGGAAGTGCAGGCGCAGGTTCGCGCCGGTGCCGAGCCCGACGTCGGCGGCGATCTGTTCGATGCTGCGCTGCGAACGCTCCAGTAGTTCGCGTGCCAGGTCGATGCGGGCGCGCATCACCCACTGCATCGGCGTGTAGCCGGTCTCCTCGACGAAGCGCCGGGAGAAGGTGCGCGGCGAGACCCCGGCCTGGCGCGCCAGTATGTCGAGGGTGAGGGGCTCGTCGAGCCGGTGCAGCGCCCACTCGCGGGTGGCGCCGAAGCGCTCGCCGAGCGGCTCGGGGACGCTGCGCGGTACGTACTGGGCCTGGCCGCCGCTGCGGTAGGGAGCAGCGACCAGGCGGCGGGCCGCGTGGTTGGACGCGGCCACTCCGAGGTCGCCGCGCAGGATGTGCAGGCACAGGTCGATGCCGGAGGCGGCGCCGGCCGAGGTGAGCACGCTGCCCTCGTCGACGAACAGGACATTCTCGTCGACCTGGACGAGCGGGTGCTTCGCCGTGAGTGCTCGCGTGTAGTGCCAGTGCGTCGTGGCGCGCCTGCCGTCGAGCAGGCCCGTGGCGGCGAGCGCGAAGGCGCCCGTGGAGATGGCGGCGAGCCGTGCGCCGCGCGCGTGGGCGGCGATCAGTGCGTCGACGACGGGCTGCGGCGGGTCTTCGCGGTCCGGGTGCCGGTAGCCGGGGACGAAGACGATGTCGGCCCACGCAAGCGCGTCGAGGCCGTGGGCGACGGAGTACGACAGGCCGTCGCCTCCGGTCACGAGACCGGGTGTCGCCCCGCACACCCGCACCTCGTACGGCATGCTCGCGCGGGTCGTGAACACCTGCGCGGGAATTCCGACATCGAGGGGCTTCGCACCCTCGAGCACCAGGACGGCGACGCGATGCAGGCGGGAAGCTGACATGGGAAGGAGGTTACGTGGGGCGTGACGTCGATATGCCCACGGTGTGGACCGGGCAGACGATGCCGGCCGGGCTGTCCTCCCCGTTGCAGTCCACCGCCCGTCCCGCCCTTCGCCCGGCAGGCCGGGCAGGAGGACCGGCGCCGTCACCTGCTCCCGCTGATCACCTGGCTGATGCCTGCAGAACGACAGGCGATCGCCGCCGCTTTTCCCGCCCTGTCCCGCCTCGTGGAACGTGGGCCCGAGCTTAGAAATCCCGGCAAGAGCCCAAATGGGTAGCAGCCCCAGATTGGCTCGGTCAGCTCGGCCGGCCGGTTGAGTTGGCAGAGATCGAGGTGTAGGTCTGCCGCCGTGGGATTGCCGGTGAGTTGCTCGAATGCGGCGGCTCCTGAGAGCACCACGTCCGCCAGGGCTGCGCGAGGACTGCCCCGAGTGCCACGGCATCGCGGGAGACGTGTGCCTCCCGCGATGTCACGCGCAGCGCGGCCGCGGCCGGCCCCCTGGCAGGCGATCGGTCAGGAGACCGTTGGCCAAGGCCTCCTTGACGATGACTGTGCACCCAGCAGTGTGCGCTTCTGCGAGGGCTTGCCCCGCCGACCGTTCCCACAGTTTGTAGGTGGCCTGGACACTGGCGAACAGCGGTCTTTTGGTCACCGTGATCGTCAGCGCGGCGCGGATGACGTCAGCCAGGTCCGGGGCCGCTGGTCGACAGGCCGATGGTCACGCCCTCGGCGGCGAGTGCTGCCGGCCGTTGGTGCAGGGCGGTGTCGGTCAGCGACGGGCTGTCCGGGGTGACCGAGTGGATCTGGTAGAGGCCGAGACGGTTGCCGAGCAGCGCGCGTGTCTCGGCGAGTTGGAGGTGCAGGTGTATTTGCTGCTCATCACCACATCGTGAGCGTGGGGACGCGAACGCATCCAGGCTGCGAGGAACTTTTCGGCCAAGCCGTAGGAGCGGGCGGTGTCGATGTAGCGCACGCCCCGGTCGTAGGCGTTCAGCAGTTGGTGGGGGCGAGCCCGCAGTGCGCCGGCCGAGCGGGCCGCGGGCAGATCGGTGTCCCGGCCCAGATTGCGGCAGCCGGGGCGCCCGACGGCGGTTAGTCCCGGGCCCAAGCGCGCGAGGGGCACGGCTGCGAGGCATTCAAGGCACCCACAGGTGTTGTTCGCCCCGGTTCGTTCCTCGCGGCTGACGGATCGCATAGCCCTTGGGGAAAGGGGGGGCCTCGGCTCGCTGTCGGGGTGTCCGGTGCGAACAGGGGTCTGAGCCGGGGCGGAGCGCTGGGCCGCCGATGCGGCAGGCGTCACGGCAGCGACGGCATGCAGGACTGCTGCACGAGATCCCAGACTTCTTCGGGACTCTCGCGGGTGAGGGCGACGGCAGCCAGGGAAGCGCAGGTGTCGAGGCTGAGGCGGCGGATGCGGGCGCGGACTTCGTCGAGCGCGGCGGGGGCGACGGACAGGATGTCGCAGCCGAGGCCGATGAGCAGGGGGGTGACGAGGGGGTGTGCGGCGGCGTCACCGCAGACGGAGACGCGGCGGTGGTGGCGGTGTGCGGCGGTGACGACCTGGGCGATGGCCTGCAGGACGGCGGGGTGTGCGGCCATGGCCGGGCCGGCGGCGGGGTCGCGTCGGTCGATGCGCAGGATCTGGCTGGTGAGGTCGTTGCTGCCGATGGAGATGAAGGCCGCTTCGCGGGCGAGTTCATCAGCTGCGGCGACGGCTTCGGTTAGTTCGACCATGATGCCCAGCGGGGGTGCGCTGACGCCGAGTTCGGCGGCTGCGGCATCGAGAAGGGCGCGGCAGGCGCGCAGTTCATCGACGCTCGCGACCATGGGGATCATGACGCGCAGGTCGGTGTCGGCTCCGGCGCTGAGCAGACTGCGGAACTGGTCGGCGAAGGCGTCGGGTTGAGCGAGCATCAGAGGCAGGCCGCGGCCGAGCCGCTCGCCCTCACGGCCTTGGGCGAGGAACGGCGGCAGTTTGTCGTCGGCGAAGTCCAGGGTCCGGGCGGTGACGGTCTGTCCTGTGAGCGTGCGCAGGACGGGGACGAGGGCGGCCGCATGCTGATTGCGGGTGGGCCAGGCGGCGTGGTTGAGGAAGGGCAGCTCGGTGCGGAGCAGGCCGACCCCGTCGGCGCCGGCGGTCAGGACTGCCCGGGCCTCGGCCGGCGTGGCCACGTTGGCCCGCAGAACGACGTCGTGCTCGTCCAGTGTCCGTGCCGGCAGGTGACGCTCTTCCGCGAGCGCGAGCCTGCGGATCCGGGCAGCGTCTATGGCATCAAGAGCGGTAGCGCGTTCGTTGTCGTCGGGATGGACGACTGCGGTGGCCCGGTCGGTGTCGAGGAGGATTTCCTGCGCGTCGGGCAACTCGAGCAACTGCGGGTCGACAGCGAGCAGGAGAGGGATGCCCTGGGAGCGGGCGACGATCGCAGCGTGGGAGTTCGGGCCGCCGGTGACGGAGATCGCGCCGGTCACTGTCTGACCGGGTTCCAGCAGATCCGCGGCACCGATCTCGTGGGCAACCAGAACGAGCGGCTGGTCGGGTGCCGAGCCGGAGTCGCCGTACAGGTAGGCCAGGACACGGCGGCCGACCTGGCGGACGTCGGCCGCGCGGTCGGCGAGGGTCGGGTCATCCAGGGCGGCGATGGTTCCGGCGTAGGCGTCGATGGCCTGCCTCACGGCGACGGCTACGGGCCGGCCTTCACTTGCTCGCTTGACGGCCTGGTCGCGTAGATCCGGATCCTGTGCGATGTAGCAGTTGACTTCCATGATGTCGGCCTGTTCGTCCTTGCCCTGTTCGCGCAGAGAGGTGGACAGGTCGAGCAGGCGGGCGGCGACGGCGTCGAAGGCGTCGGTGATCTGCTGGGCGGGGTGGCCGCTGGTGCGCTGGGGCAGCGAGCTGCGGTTGGTGGGGCGGTCGGTGCGGCGGAGGAAGCCCAGGGCAATACCGGCTGCGGCTGTGTGCCCTTCGTAGGTGCGGCGGTTGGTCATCGGGTTGCCGCCGTCTCGGCGAGGGCGCGGAAGATCAGGGCGGTGGAGGCGGCACCGGGGTCCTGGTGGCCGATGCTGCGGGCGCCGAGGTAGGAGGCGCGGCCCTTGCGGGCCTGCATCGGGGTGGTGGCGCGCATGCCGTCCTCGGCGGCGTCCGCGGCGGCGAGGGCGGCCGCGGCGAGGTCGGCTCCGGCGTCGGCCCGCTGCTGGAAGGCGGCCAGCGCGGGTGCGTAGGCGTCGATCATGGTCTTGTCGCCCGGTGCGGCCGCTCCGAGCTTTTCGATGCTTTCCAGGCCGGCCGCGAGTGCGGCGGTGAATTCCTGGGTCGTGGCTGTGGGGGTATCCAGCATCCTGCCGATGGCGCGGAAGACACTCCCGTACAGCGGGCCGGAGGCTCCGCCGACGCTGGAGATGAGGGTGGTGCCCACCTTCACCAGCACGGCCCCGACGGGGTCCGGCTCCATGCCGACCAGGGCTGCGGCGGCGGAGAAGCCGCGGTGCATGTTGACGCCGTGGTCGGCGTCGCCGATGGCCGAGTCGAGCTGGGTGAGGTGGTCCTTGTGCTGGTCCACGGTGGCGGCGATGGCCTGCACCCACGCGCGGGCGAGGTCGATGTCCACGGAGTCTCCGTTCATGGCTTGCGTAGCAGGTTCACGAGGGGATGAGCCGGGGGCAGGGGGGCCGGATCCGGAGGAGGGCGGTCCGGGGAGAGCCGACTGCGGGGAGGCTCTGGCCCGGTCCTCGCGTATCGGGGTGTGACCCGCCCCCGGCTCGGTTCAGGCGCCCCAGCGCAGGGCGGGGGTGTTCACGGGCGCGTCCCACAGCGTCAGCATGTCGGCATCGGCCTTGCACACCGTGATGGAGACGCCCGCCATGTCCAGGCTTGTCACATAGTTGCCCACGAGGTTGCGGGCGATGACCACACCCTTGGCAGCGAGAGCGGCGGCCACCTCGTTGAAGACCACGTACAACTCGATGAGCGGTGTGCCGCCCAGGCCGTTGACCATGACGATGGTTTCGTCCCCGGCGGCCAGTGGCTGGTCTTCGAGGATCGCGTCCAGGGCCGTGGCCACGATCTCCTTGGCGGTGCGGAGCTTCTCCCTGCGGCGGCCGGGCTCGCCGTGGATGCCGACGCCGACCTCTATCTCATCCTCGGGCAGGTCGAAGCCGGGCTTGCCGGAGGCGGGGGTGGTGCAGGCGGTCAGTGCCACGGCGAAGGACCGTGAGGAGGCGTTGACCCGCTTGCCCATCTCGGCGACGGCGGAAAGGTCGGCGCCCTGCTCGGCGAGGGCCCCGGCGATCTTCTCGACGAAGACGGTGGCCCCGGTGCCCCGGCGGCCGGCGGTGTAGGTGGAGTCCTGGACGGCGACGTCATCGTCGACCAGGACGGTCTCCACGGTGATGCCTTCCTCGGCTGCGAGTTCGGCGCCCATCTGGAAGTTGAGGACGTCACCGGTGTAGTTCTTCACGATGAACACCACGCCCGCGCCGCCGTCGACGGCCTGGGCTGCGGTGAGCATCTGGCCGGGGACGGGGGAGGTGAACACCTCTCCGGGGCAGGCCGCGTCCAGCATGCCCAGGCCCACGAAACCGCCGTGCAGGGGCTCGTGCCCGGAACCACCACCGGACAGGAGGGCCACCTTGCCCGCTCGGGTGCCGCCCGCGCGGGTGATCACCTTGTTGTCCGTGTCGACCTTCAGCCCGGGGTGGGCGGCGGCGATACCGGCCAGGGCGTCGCCGAGGACCGCCTCGGGAGCGTTGATGAGCTTCTTCACGACAGGGCTCCTTCGGCCGTGGCGGGCTGGGCCGCCTGGCTCGCGGCGGGGGTTGAGGCGGCTGCATTGCGGTGGGCGTTGAGGGCGACGTAGAGAAGGCCGGCGGCGACCGCGCCGATGACCTCGGCGGTCAGGTAGATCGGCAGCTGGTCCCAGTGGACCGTGCCCCCGAACAGCTCGCCGGTGATCATGGGGCCGAGTGTCCTGGCGGGGTTGATGGACGCCGCGGTGGTCGGCGCCACCGGGATGATGATCGCGAAGACGCTGAGGCCGATGGCCAGGCCAGCGAATCCGCCGGCCGCGCGCCGGTCGATGGCGCCGAACACGACGAACGCGAGGATGAACGTGCCGACCGCTTCGGCGAAAAAGGCCTGCCCGGCGCCGACTCCGGTGCCGTAGGCGGCGATGCCGAGGCCGACGTCGACCGCCTTCTTCCCCAGTACCCCGACGATCGCCAGAGCGCCCAGCACTGCTCCGGCCACCTGGGCCGCGATGTAGCCGGGGACGTCCCGCCAGGGCATCTTCTTCGTGGCGGCCAGGGCGAGGGTGATGGCCGGGTTGATCTGACAGCCGGAGATATGGCCGATCGCGTAGACCATCGCGATGACCGCGGTGGCGAACGCCAGCGAGATCATTCCCAGTTGCGCCATGGTGAACGGGGCATCGCCGCCGACGATGAGCGTCGCGGGGACCGAACCGACGCCGATGAACACCAGCACTGCGGTGCCCAGCGTCTCGGCGAGAAGCTTCTGTGAGTAGGTGTTCTCTTCCATAGTTGGGCGCCCGTGCCACATTGCATGGGCGCCTCACCTCCTCCGCATGAGCGGGCTGTGAAGGGAGGAGGCCGCCAGGTGGTCAGGGTTGGGCAACCTGGCGGCCGGCTCAGGGGAAACCGGAAGGCCATAGGCATCCGGGCAAACGGTTCACCATTGATGAACGGTGTTCCGAGAAATTAAGTCCGCGTTTCGCGCCTGTCAAGAGGTTCGGCGACCACCCCGAGCAGCAGACCGCGGAAACGCCCCCGAAGACGCGCCGAGGGTCGAGGTGGACGAGTGTGGCGACGGTCGCCGCCCGGGCGCGGATGAAGCCGAGCCGGCGGATCAGGTGCTTGCGACGCGGGCAGCGGCCTGGAAGCTCCCAGATTGCGGGACAGGGGTGCGGGCGGGCGGGGGGTCTCCCGCACGGCCGCTGCGAGCTCCTGACGTCCCGGTTCGGCCAGCAGGCGCTCAGCGGGGCCGACAAGTTTGATGGCGCCCATCACCTCACCGGAGCGGTCGAAGGCAAGAGAGGCCCCCCGCTTCCCCGATGGCAGACTCCTGTTCCTTGACCGCGCAGGCTGTCCTGAGGGCTTCCTAAAATTCCCCACTGGTTCCGTATTGATGAACAACGTTCCGAGATTTAACGTAGCTGTTCATGAACGCACCTGTTGGCATCGTACTTGTGTCCCACAGCGCCGAGCTTGCTTCAGGCCTTCGCCTGCTGGTGGAGCAGATCGGCTCGGAGGACGTCCCCCTCGCCACCGCCGGAGGAACCGACGACGGCCGGATCGGCACCAGCTACAACCTCGTCCTCAAGGCGATCAAGGACGCTGACCGTGGGAGCGGCGTCATCGTCCTTCCCGACCTCGGCAGCTCCGTCCTGACCGCCCGCACCGTCCTGGAAGACCACCCCCGCCCGGACGTCACCCTCGTCGACGCGCCCTTTGTCGAAGGAGCGGTCGCAGCCGTCGTCACCGCCGCATCCGGTGCCGACCTCAAGACCGTCGCCGACGCCGCCAAAGAGGCCCGCAATGTCCTCAAGCTCTGACTCCACCACCATGACCACGGCCGGCCACGGAACCGCCGTCGCACTTGCCTCACGTGCCTTCTCCGAACCAACTCGATCTCGACTTGTCCTGGGGAGAACGCCGTCGCGCGGGGAACTGCGGAGGGAGCCATCTGAGAGACGTGGCGGCGGGTGTTTGAAGAGTTCTTCAGGGGCCCCAGTTATCTAGGGATGTCGCCCGTTCGTGCAGGTCAGACTCATTTGGGGCCCGGAGGGATATGAGTCAAGTGCCGGTAACGGTTCGACTGAACCGTTACCCGCACTTCCCTTCGCAACGGCCGGTCCCACAGCCAGCGATCGAGCGGCCGACGCACATCCGACTACGGTGCGCGCCGACCACCCGGTCGCCGGAAAGAGTTCAGAGCTGACGCAACCATGGAGGGCATTCGCGCTGCTCATCTGCCCGGTGAAGGGCCAACCACCCGCCCGGGGGAATAATCGTGTCGGCTTCCGCGACGGTCCATGTCGGCCCAAGCCTGGCTTCTTCCGACTCCAGCTCTGCCTCCAGCTCCAGCCTCAGGGCTATGAGCTGAACCCGGAGTTCTCCCTGGCTGTCGTATCCCGCGAGGTCTACTGCTCGGTACCACGCACGCAGCGGATGCTCGCGCAGCCGGCCGCGCAGTCGCAGCATCTCACTCATATGAAGCATGCCCTCGCTTCTCACCGTACTGAGCGCTTGCGCAACTGCCCTTGCGATCGTGCCTGGGTGTCGCCGCACAATCTGCGCCAGCTCGCTCTGGGTGTAACCGTACATTTTGGTCCATGCGACCGCGATGCGCTGTTGCTCCGGCAGTCGGCGCAGCGCGTTCCATACCAACATCCGTTCGGCGACCAGGCAGGCGAAGTCCTCCCCGTTCTTGGTGGCCATTTCGACTTCCCCCAGGTGCTCAACTTCCAGCGCCCGAACCTGGTGCAGTCGCTTCGCCTGGTGGACGACCTCGCGGCGCAGAGTCGTGTAGACGTACGCGCGTGGCTGGTACAACTCCTCCCGAGCACACAGCGCCCTCTCGAACGCCGCATGCACTATGTCCTCCGAGCCCAACATGGACTCAGGGATGTCCCGGCTACGCAGCAGACGGGTCGCCACCGCAGTCATCTCATCCCGATAGGCGCCGTAGACAGCTTCTAGCACTGTTGCGTTCACATGTTGACTCGTTCGAGTCTCAGCCACGGTGTTGCCCCCGCTTCCCCCGAGATTCGCTGCACGTGGCTGCCCGGGCTTCACCCTTGGCGCGGATGATCTCGGACTTTCCACGAGCCCGGTTACGGAAGGCCGCACTTTCCAACAGAGATCGGATTCCGGGTGCGAGCACGACGGCGACGAACAGTGCAATAGCGACGAACTCCACTGCGCAACCTCCTTCAGGATGCGGCTCCTTGACGCCCCGGGCCGGGGGCTCAGCCGTACACCACTGAAGAGGGTGAAGACGCCGGCATTCTTGACTCCCTCCACAAGATTCTTTCCATGGGTGGCTATGGCAGCGCGGCGAGCGCCTCGGCCGCGTGTGGAGCGACGAGGAACTGAGCCTTTTCCATCATCGGCCTGAGCTGGTCAGATGCAGGGCGTCCTGTCACCTCTCGTCGAGCTGCGCCGCGGTCCGCGCATTGGGCGTTCCGTCAGGGCCGGGCTGCCGGTACTGGGGTTCGACCCGGCGGGGTGTCGAGCCGAGCTGGTGCGCGACGATGATCGCGGCAAGGACTGCGAGCCCGGTTCCGATGAGGAACGACAGGCGGTAGCCGTCCACCAGGGAGCCGCCGTGGCCGTCGGTGGCCGCGGCGGCGGCGGTGGCGAGGATCGCCAGCCCGACCGCAGCGCCGGTCTGCTGGCTCGTGGTGAACAGCGCGCCGGCCAGTCCCTGGTCGCCGGCCCGGACCCCGCTGGTGATCGCGATCGACGCGGTCGGCAGTGCGAGCCCGACCCCGGCCGCGGTCAGTACCAGGCCGGGCAGCACCGCCGCCGGATAGCTGGCCCCGGCGGTGATCTGCGTGAGCCACAGCTGCCCAGCGCCTATGCAGGCCAGCCCAGCCAGGAGTACGGCCTTGATGCTGAACCGGGCCAGCAGCCGGCGGGTACCGAAGGTGGAGACAAGCACCACGGTCACGGTCGACGGGGCCAGCGCCAGGCCGGTCGCCACCGGGCTGAACCCCAGCACCTTCTGCATGTACAGCGACGCGAAGTACACGTAGCCGGCCAGGATCGCGCCGATCAGCAGCATCGCCGCGATCGCGGCACGCCGGACCGGCTCCGCCAGGATCGACAGAGGCAGCATCGGAGCCGTCGACCGCTTTTCGGCGAACACGAAGCCCGTGGTCAGCAGTACCGCCAGGGCGAGAGCGACGATGGTGTCGGGCGCGGTGAAGCCGTGCTGCTGCCCGGTGCTGAGGCCGAAGATCAGCGCCGCGATGCCGGTGGTCACCAGCAGTGCCCCGCGCACGTCGAGGCTGCCGCCGCCGGACCGCGTCCCGGCCGGCAGCCGGGGGACAAGCGCGAGCAGGATGGCGATGACCGGCGGGTTGATCAGGAAAACCGCCCGCCAGCCGAAGTACTGGGTGAGCAGCCCGCCGGCCACGATCCCGGCGGTCGCGCCCGCCGCGGTGGTGGCCTGCCAGATCGCCAGGGCCCGGTTGCGCGTCGCCCCTTCTGCGTTGGTCGTCGTCAGCAGCGACAGCGCGGCCGGGGAGGCCATCGCCCCGGCCGCGCCCTGCACGATCCGGGCGGCGATCAGCATGATCGGCCACTGCGCAAGCCCGCAGGCCAGCGACGCGATCCCGAACAGGGCCAGGCCCAGGGCCAGGACCTGCCGTCGGCCGAGCAGGTCCGCCAGGCGGCCGCCCGCCAGCAGCAGCGACCCGAAGGACAGAGCGTAACCGGTGACGATCCACTGCAACTGCGCCGCGGGCATGCCCAGCTCCCTTTGAATCGACGGCAGCGCCACGTTCACGATGCTGAAGTCCAGTTGCAGCACGAACTGGGCGGCGCAGATCAGTGCGACGACAAACGCGGCCCGCTGCGATCCGCCTCCGGCGGGCTGAGGCGCGGCGTGCTTCGCCGAGCGGTCCGGCATGGTGAATCCCCTGTCCTTGATGGTGCTCCTTACTGGTTCGTCGGGGTCAACCACGAACGTCGGAAGGTCGATGGCGATCCGGCGGCAGCGTGCGGAGATAGGCTGCATCTGTCCCACAGATGGAACTGTCCGGATGCACTGCAACGCAGTCCTGGAGGCGGCGGCCGATGGAACTCCGACAGCTACGGCACTTTCTGGCGCTGGTCGATGAGCGCAGCGTCACCCGCGCCGCAAAGCGGGAGCTCATCGTGCAGTCGGGCCTGTCGAACTCGCTCCAGGCCCTCGAACGCGAACTCGGCACGCCCCTCTATGTCCGCGGAACCAGGCCCGTCCGGCTCACGGCGGCCGGCGAAGCCCTGGTCGGCCCGGCACGCCGGACCGTGATCAGCGCCGCGCAGGCGGAAGAGGCCGTGCACCACACCCGTGACGTGCTCATCGGCACCCTGCGTCTGGGCGTCGGGCTCTCCGCCCAGCATCTGGTGCCGTTCGCCTCCTACCTCGGCGAGTTCACCCGCGATCACCCCGGTATCGACCTGCGCCTCCAGTACGGGCCCGCGCTGACGATGATCTCGATGGTCGGGACCGGAGAGCTGGACTGTGTGATCGGACCCGCGGTCGACCGGGTCCCCGGCATCCGGATGACCGGCCTCGCGCGGGAGCCCCTGCGCCTCGTCTGCCGTGCCGATCACCGCCTGGCGGAGCGGTCCGACGTCACCATCGCGGAACTGGCCGACGAGCGGTTCGTCGAGGTGCCCCCGCGATGGACGGCCCGCCTGCTCAGTGACGCCGCGTTCGCCACGGAGGGGATCCAGCGCCGGATCGCCTGTGAGGTCGGCGACTGGGAACTGTTCCTCGAACTGGTCGGCGCGGGCGTCGGCATCGGCTTCGCTCCGACCGGCCTGCAGTACCCGGTGCTGACCGCCCCGGACAGCGTCCTGCGGTTCGTGGAGGTCGAGGGCGTGCGTCTGGAGCGGCACATCCACCTGATGCTGCCCCCGGCGGGCGAGACCAGCCCGGCAGCGGCGCGGTTCGCCGATCAACTGCTGCGCGTCCGCTCGGCGGGCGGCTGACCCGCCGCCCGTCGGCGACCGCGGCCCTGCCGACCCCGGAGCGGCGCGGCTGCGCAGGCGCCCGCGCTGCCACCATCTGATCGTCAGATGGACTCCATCTGAGGCAAGCGCGACGCACACGACATCAGCGGCGATGGAGGCGCGGTTGTAAGGGGGTGAAGCTTGACGCCGACCGCGGACACCGGCTGGACGGCGGCGAAGAAACGCCGCTCCGGACGATCCGCCACACGGTCTGCGCCTGCACAGCCCATGAGAAGAAGAAGGAGGTCACTGAGGTGAACCTCACTGACCACGCCGGAGTCCGGCTCACACACGGCAAGCCCAAGGTCAACGGTGTGGAGATCCACTACGCGATCGGCGGCACCGGCGAGCCGGTGTTCCTGGTGCACGGCGTGCCGAAGACCATGGCCTACTGGCGTCACGTTGTACCGCTGCTGACCCCGCACTACACCGTCATCGTGCTCGACAACCGGGGTGCCGGCGGCTCCCAGCGCCCCCTGCGCGGCTACGACACCTCCACGATGGCCGCCGACGTCGCCGCACTCGCCACCCACCTCGGCTTCGACCGGTTCCGCGTCGCCGGCGAAGACTGGGGCGCGGCCATCGCCTATGCCGTCGCCGCCTTCCACCGGCCCCGGGTGCGGCAACTGGTCTTCCAGGAAACGCTCCTGCCGGGACTTCCGGTCGGCCCGGGAATGCCGGGCGGCGGCCCCGACCCCTCGCTCGCCCCCGACGACGGCCGCACCGGCTGGCACTTCAGCTTTTTCAGCCTGCCGCACATCCCCGAACTGCTGCTAGCAGGACGGGAACGGCCCTTCTGGACGTACTACGCCCGCCGACAGATGTGGGACCCCAGCGCGCTGGCCGAGGAAGACGTCAACGAGATCGTGCACTCGGCCGAGCAGCCGGGCGGCACCAGGGCCATCCTGGAGATGTACCGCGCCCGGCAGACCGACGCCGAACAGAACCGCCCGCATTACGCCGACCCGCTCAGCTGCCCGGTCCTGGCTGTCGGAGCCGAGGAATACCTCGGGGACGCGGTAGCACAGCAGATGGCGCAAGTGGCCGACGACGTCCACGGCGTCATCATCCCCGCGGCTGGTCACAACATCGCGCTGGAGAACCCGACCGCTCTGGCCCAGGCCTACCTCGACTTCTTCGCAGCCGGCTGAGGTCCGGCACCGTCCCGTGCCGCGACGTCCGGACATGAGCAGGCCGAAGGTGGCGTAACGAGAGGGCCGGGCGCGGCGCCGCACGGACGTTCCCCGGCGTCAACGCGACCTGCAGTGTCGCCGCACCCGGTGAGGCGGCCCGGCGTCACGGGGATTCGTGACTGGAGACCGTGCTCCGCGCCACGTTGGAAATGAGGCGTCCACTCAGTCAGCCTTTCCAACCTGCCTCCCTCGTCTCGGAGTTGGCCTGACACAAGGGTGAAGCCCCTGATAGATGGGTTTCGACCAAGAGCAACCTGTCCGCCCGGAGCTTCACGTGCTTGTCTACCCATCGGGGATCGATCTGTCCACCTCGACCCTGCGGTACCTCTCCCGCCTGCTGGCCACCCGACGCCGGGAGCGGGGCACGCGGTGGCGCAGGCTCCCCGCGGACCGGCAGGCCCTGCTGGTCCTGGCCCATCTGCGGTGCGGGCACACCTACGCCCAGCTCGCGGCCGGGTTCGGTGTCGGGATCGCCACCGTCTACCGCTACGTCACCGAGGCGGTGGAGGTCCTGGCCGCCGTCGCCCCCGACCTTGCCACGGCCGCCCGGACCGCCGCACGCAAGGTGTTCGTCATCCTCGACGGCACCCTGCTGCCCATCGACCGCATCGCCGCCGACCGCCCGTACTACTCCGGGAAGCACAAAAAGCACGGCATGAACGTGCAGGTCATCACCGACCCGTTCGGGCACCTGCTGTGGGCCTCACCCGCCTTGCCCGGCGCGGTCCACGACATCAAAGCCGCCCGCACCCACGGCGTCATCGACGCCCTGGCCGAGGCCGACGTCCGGTGCTGGGCGGACAAGGGGTACCAGGGCGCCGGCGGCACCATGCGTGTCCCCTACCGCGGCCGTTGGGAGAAGCTCTCCCCAGGCCAAAAAACCGTCAACGTCACCCACGCCAAGATCCGCGCGGTTGGCGAGCAGGCGTTGGCCACCCTGAAGTCCTGGCGGCTGCTGCGCAAGCTCCGCTGCAGCACCACCCGCGTCACTGACCTGATCAAGGCCGTACTCGCCCTTCACTTGGCAACGTCAAGCTGAGGTTGGAAAAGCCTCACTGCCTGGCCCGCCATGACGAATGCGCTATTGCACTCCACCTTCTTGACCGTCCGCTACACCGTGATCGGTCCCCACATGCCTGACACCCCCCTCTGATACCCGTTAGGCATGGGAGTGCGCTGACGACCTGTCTCACGCACCTTCTGCGAACTACCGCCACATAGGTTGGCTGATGTCCAGCCGTGTCGCAGTCAGTCCGTCATATCCCGGTTCTCGGCTTCCCGAACTACGAGTTCACTGATCGCTGGCGTGCCGACAAACACCGGCGCGCTCTTCCGTCTCTCGTTGACGTCAATCTGGCTGATCTTGTCATCGGTGGCGGCGAGGCTGACGGTCAGTTGCTCGACGTCGCCCAGCCATCCTTCGCGTTCAGCTTCGGTGATCCTGGCGTGGAGGTTCACGCGGATCTCCTCCAGGCGGGGCCGCTCACCAGACCCCACGATCAGTACTGGGCATCGAACACAGGCGTGCTCGTGGACGCAGCTGCTTCCGTATGCTCGGCCGCACTGCCCCAGAGCCAACTTGCGCCGCTCAAAGTGCCCGAGGAACTCCTGCCACTCCTCGTCGGTCACTGCCCGATATTCCCCGGCGGGTCGAAGACCGCGTCGGCGGGCGATGAAGGCTCGATGGGCTTCGATGGCGTCTGCGGGATAGATCGCCGCGTAGCCCATCGTGGTGTTGATGCTGTCGTGACCTGCGATAACTTGCGCGATGTGGGGCGGGAGGCCATTGAGGATGGCGTCGGTAATGAAAATCCTGCGGAAATCGTGCGGCTGGAAGGTCAGCGGCTGACCGCTGGCGTCGGTGATGCCGGTATCCGCCAGCAGCGTGTGGAGCGACGAGCGGATCGTGTGAATGGAGATCGCCCTGTTCTCGCCGCCCACAGACCACTGGTAAAGCAGCGGCATAGGAGGATTCCAGACCTTCTCGTGTAGGTCGTAGGACGGGATGCTCGGCACCCGGCCGTCCTGCCCGCGAACACGGCTGATCACAGCACTGAGAACGTCGGCAAGCTCTGGGCTGACGAGCAGGAGGCGCTCTTGATCTGTCTTGGACGGCGCGATCTGCAGGAGCGGTATCACCTCTCCTGTGGTCGGCAGCTTGTAGCTGATGATGCTGTGGTGGCCGAGTTCCTTGAGCTCTTCGATGCGCATCCCGGTGTGCCGGAGGATCTCCACGGTCGCCCAGCCGTAAAAGGCCAGCTTCTCCTCCGCTCGGAAGTCGCGCGGTGTTCCTGTGGCATCAAAAACCTTTGAAGGTTTGCCGTCGGCTCGCTCGGTGGATCGGGGCAGGGTGAAGCTCTCGCCGTGCACCGTGATGGTGGCCTCCAGGTCACCCGCTTCCAATGCCTCCAGGCGCTCCCGGGCTTCTTTCAGCCGGCGGGCAGATGCCTGTACCAGCGCGGGCAGGACGGGCAGCCTCTCCCGGGTGCGGGCGTCGGATCTGGCGCGGACCTCCTGCGCGGCCTGCTTGGCGGAGCAGTCGTCTTCGGTTACTGGGGTCGGCGCCGCCCACGGCCCCCAGCGTTCGGGCTCGTCCAAAGCCCATTCGGCGATGTCCAGGTAGAAACCCCGCACCGCCATCCTGATCATCAAGGCTCCAATGCGTGGCTCCGTTGTCGTGGCGACGGTGCCGTTCGGCATGCGGTGCTTGACGGTCTTGACCGCGATCCGGGCCTTCCACGCGTCGCGCACCTCCGGGGCCAGGTGAAGGCTGTCGATCCCTGGGTGGTGCCGCTCCAGGTCGGCCCAGAAGTAGCCGACCAGATTCCTGGACAGATGCACCAATGTGACGTAATCGACTGAAGGCTGGCGTTCGGTCAAGTAGCTGACGAGCAGGTCGCGGATCGGCCTGCACTTCACATCGAATCGGTCGACGAGCTGGGCCGGGCTCACCTGTCCGGCACGCTTCTCGATGCTCCGCAGCGTTTTGGGCGCGTCAGGGGGGAACTTGCCGCGGCTCTGAAGCAGGGCATAGGCGAGTCGAGTGTGACTAGTGGAGTTCGGCGTGGCCACCAACAGCAGTTCGAGGACATCGCCGACCACGATGTCGTCGATGCCGCCACGCTTCGCCGCGAGGATGCGGGCCAGGGCCTTGAGCGCCTTCGAAGTACGTCGCTGGTCCGGTTGTCCGGGCATGCGGGCGTTACGCAGTGCGGCGAAGCCTCTGGGATCGCGGGCGGCTTCGATGGCTTCGCGCAGGTGGGGCGACAGGCTGCTGGCGAGCCACACCATGCTGGGGCGGATGACATCAGCGCAGACCAGTGCCAGCAGCCCGGAACCGAGCCCTGCCTTCTGCGGCTTCCTGCCGTAGGCGATCCCCCAGGCCAGGGGGGCATCGGTCCAGCCGGCCGAGGTGGCGGAGCCCGGGCTGGCGTTCCAGCGTTGCTGCCAGGTCTCGCCCTCGAAGGTCTCCAGCCATCGCAGCAGCAGGCGCGCACCGACCATTCGCATCGAGTGGGTGGAGTCCTTGCCGTTCTTGAACGGCGGCTGCTCCAGCCTGCGGAGAACCTCCTCACGGGAGATCCGGGTAGTGACCCAGTCGGTTCCCGGGCTACGTGGCGGAAACATCTGCAGATAGGCATCGATCTCTCCGCCAGTCAGGCTCCTCGCGGCCCGGGCCGGCGGGGAGACGAGAGAGACGGTGGCAGTCGTCACCTGGACCTCCCGCCGAAGAGAACGTTGAGGGAATCGCGGTTATAGGCCGGCGCGGGCGGGGCAGGAGGCGGGTCGTTGCGCTTGCGCTCCTGGCGGGCATGGTGTGCAAGACCTGCCGAGATCACGTCGTCCCTGGTGGGCCGGTTGTAGAGGTCCAAGGTGGACAGATGCTTATGGCCGAGGATGTGCTGGACGTAGACCGGCGGCATGTTCGGGTCGTCGAGCATCAAGAATGTCGCCGTGTGCCGCAGGTCGTGAAGAGTCCAGTTGGCGCCCAAGAGCTCGTTGGCGCGGTTGAACATCATGCGCGCCGCGTCGTACTCCAACGGCCGCCAGGGACGGCGCAGAGTCCACCACAGCGGCTGCCCGCGGCGGCGGGGGACGCCCTTCTTCCAGGCTTCTTCCTGGTAGAGCCGCAGCCAGACGAACGCGTCGGGAGTGGCGGGCAGCTCCTGGTAATCGCGCGTGCCTTTGCGGATCACGCCGATGGTCTGCTGGCCGACGACCGCATCGCTCTGCCTGGCGGTGAGCAGTTCCTCGGCGCGGGCGCCGGTGGCGACCCAGAAGGCCAGTAGGGCTCGGTCGCGGTGCGAGCGGAGACCTTCGAAGACCTCAATGTATTTCTCGTCGGGGATACGGCGCGGGATCCGCTTGGGAACCTTGGGCCGATAGAGGCCGGTGCGCTGCTGCTTATGCTCCTTCTCGGGATTGTGATGGGCGTTGGCTCGCGCCGAGCGCCGATTGCGGACCAGAGGGAAGGGATTGACCAGCAGCGAACCGGTGTTGCGCTCCAAGTGGAAGTCGTAGAAGGTCCGCAGCACCGTCTCGCAGTGCGCCCGGGTATTGGGCGCATACTTCTTGCCGACAGTGGGCTTGCCCGTCACCGGGTTCGGGGATCCCAGAGCCGGATTGCCGGTCCGGGCAAATTGGGGTATCTCGGCGGGGTCCTTGCCGCGGTGACGCCAGTGGACACGTACCGGCTTGTCCGCCAGCTTCATCCACAGCATGAAGTCCCGGGCATCCTCACGAACCGCGCGGTCCCACTCGATTCCGCATGCCCACATGTAGCGCCACCAGCGCAGCAGATCCATCCCGTACGAGCGCGGCGTCAACGGAGAACTGTCTGCTGCCATCAGGTCTCTGAGGTACGTCGCGACAGGCTCGATCGGTCGTCCGAGCGGGTCCAGCACCTGGTACGGCTCCCAAGGGTCTCCCGTCCCCAGCAACTTGCCTAACTCAGGCAGCACAAAGCTTTTCAGATCCCTGTCGGGACGCTGTTCACCGGGCATGCCGGGAAGCTAGCAGAATCCCCAACTGACCTGCGAGGATTCACAAGTTAGTTCGGTCAACATGCCAGGTGCTTGACGAGGACCCGGGATAACTGAGGCAGGCGGTGGCACAGCGGGGGCGAATGGTGTCGGCATCGGCGGTGTAGACGAGGACGATGGCACCCTCGAGGGCGCGGTAGCGCTGGACGACGATCGCGCCCTCCGGCGTCCCCTTCGCTGGGTCGGCTCCGGCGAGGCGGTGGGTGGGCAGGCTGTGAACCATGCGTGGTTTCTCCTTCGGGATCGTCGTTGATCAGGCGGTGAGGTGGTGTTCGGCAGGGGCAGCTGTGTAGCTGTTCGGATCGGCCGGAGTGCCCTCGTGGCACTCCAGGCAGCTGCCGAGAGTGCGCAGCAGCAGACAATGGTGATACCTGCGCCGGCACAGGGACAGCACTGCCGTGCCTCCATCGCCCGGTCCAGCACCCGCTCCTGAGCCAGGGTCATGGCCCGTACGGGTTGGGCACGGTCGATCCGGTACAGGTAGGCGGGCCACGTGCAGAGGAGGCCGGGCCAGTAGGCGCAGGCGCGGCAGCGCAGCACGATCGGTTCCTGACCAGCGGGGCGCAGACCGAGGGCGCGTAACTGGCGGCGTCGCTATACCGTCAGGAGCGGTGCCCCAGTCGTACGCCGAAACCAGCGGGTTCGAGGTATCTGGACGGTGCTCCGGTGAGAACCCGCTGGGGGTGTGGTGGTCCTGGCCGGGGATACCGCGCGGGTTCCGCTTCGCAGTGTGGGACAAGATGCGCCCCCGATCTGGAGGGGGCTTGGGATGAGTTACGACCTGCAAGCAGTGATCGCTGACGGGGAGGCGCTGCGCGACGCGGCGCGGGACCTGCCTGCTGCTCGGCTGGCATCGATCGGACAGGGCCTCTCGCTGATGCCGATGACAGACGCCCTGTTCGATTCCGTCACAAACAACAGCGGTGTAGGGGCGCTGGGGTTCTGGCGGTTGCCGGGACGGTTCGAGAAGGTCCTCGCTGACTGGTCAGCCGGTGGGCCGGTGGCCTACGTGGAAGCTGAGTACTTCGGCGGTGTGGGCGAGCAGCGGGCTGTTGTGTGGGACGGTGGCACTATCGTGCTGGGGCCTCTCCACGTGGAGGAGGGCCAGCCGTTTCCGCCTGCCGGTAGTCCGATCTCTCGAGCGCTGCGGCGGTTGGGCGTAGTGGCAGGCGCCGGCGAGGACGAGTTCTCAGCCGTGGGGCTGGACCGGCATCGACACCGCGAGGGCTGGATTGCCTGACGCGCGACTTCTGAATTCCCGCACCCGCAGGCAGTGGCTTCGTATCCGAGAGGGGGCTCTGGCCCACATTGTGTGGAGCGGCTGCTCTCCGTCGCAGTATTGCCTCGGACAGGCGCTCAGTCGGTGACGTCACCGGTGTCGCGCCGTGGTCGACGAGGCGCAGGAGCAGCGGGCCTGGCATGTCGGAAGCGGCCAGTAGCCTCAGGCACCATGGGAATTGAGATCGATGTAGTGGCGGGTTACCCGATCAACGATGAAATGGAGAGGGTGCTCGGGCTGGCCGAGGCGGTCGGCGAGCCCGTCACTGTCACGTTCATGTGGGAGGGGCGTGAAGAGACGGAACGCGCCGTGCTAGTGCCCGCGGCCACGCTGGCGCTCTGGGAGCATTGGGCCCCCACCGCCTACCCGACGAGTGACGCTGGGGACGAGAACCGGGCTGAAACGGAAAAGCCGGAACTGGCCCATCCAGCGGAGTTCGGCGCGTTCACGCTCTTTCGTCGTCGCGTGGGAGGGCGCACGGCGGTCGCTCGCGGAGGAGTGGTGGTTGCCGAGCTCCTGGACCCCGACGAGGCGCACTGGCTCCAAGAGCAGGCCCGCAATGTCCGCCAAGGCTTCATGGACCCGAAGCAGAAGGCGGCGTTCGAGGAGTTCCTCGCCCGACAGCCATCCCTCGATGAGCAGTGACGCGCCGACTCATGCTTCGGCCACGGCTTCTGACAATGGATCACAGGAGTCATCCGGCGGCGCGGGCCTCCGAGCGAGGCCCGCGGATCGGGCTCCAGCGGCTCGACTCCCGCAGGCCAGTGCGCCCCGTAAGTGCGCGTTGGTGCCGTAGGCGGCGACAGACACGACGACGCGCGGCGTCATGCCCCAGCCGGCCAGCGTGCTCGAGCATGTCCAACGCCAGGCGCCACCTCTCGCGGTGCGTGACCTCGGGCGGGATGCGGGTGAGGGTCGCGCGGTCGGTGCCCGGTGCCCACTCCTAGGGTAGGAACAGCCGCCATTACAGGGGCAGGAACAGCCGCCATTGCAGCAGGCAGGAGGCCGAGTCGGCCGCGACGTGGACGCTGACCGCGACCTGGCCGTCGGCCCGTGTGCTCAGGGCCCTGGAATTCGCCGCACTGCGGGGCCACGGCGACCGACATCCGTCCGTCCTAGGGGACTGACGCACCGTCGATTACGAAGGCCGTGGGGTTGATCAGCGGCCGCATCCGTTCGGCGATTCGCCGCTGCACCGGCAGCGGATCCCACCTGGACTGGTTCACGAACTGCTGCGGGTTCTGCTCGTTGCCATCCGGCAGCCGCGAAGCCATGGCCTGGATCGACTTGCGGCGTTCGTCCAGCATCAGTCCCCGCAGATAGCAGTCGTCCTTGGCCCGCTGCTCCTTCCGCGACACCGAGGCGAACACATCTGCCACGTATAACGCCAACGTCGCCCGAACACGCTTCACTTCATGCGGTCCATGCATTCAACATGCTCCCGAACACGCCCGACAGGAAGACCCAACGGAGTCCTACTAGCGTTTATCACCGGGGAGGGCCGCCACAGGCCATGCCGTCCCGAAACGAGCGTCGCTCCGCGGTCGGCCCGCCCCCTTGCGGATACCTCATGTGACCGGCCTACCGCGACGACCACAGCATGTCAGCCCCCCGCGGCATCACACCAACAAGGCCAGTAGAGTTCCGGTCCGACGGAGGGGGCGCTCGTGGCCAAGGTCAACATCAGTCTTGATGCCGAACTGGTGGTGGAAGCGATGGTTCTGGCGGGGATCGGGTCGCCCCAGGATGCCGTCGAAGCAGTCGTGCGTGACTACGTCGCCCGGGGGCACCGTACTGAGGCACGCACCGAACTCACGGGCCAGAGTCTGCGCGAGGTCGAGGCCAAACCGCAGGAGCCTCAAGGCTGAGTGTGATCACGTGACGTCACTCCGGCTCCGCTCCCGTCGGCGGCCTCGTCCAGATCCCCAACCTGTCCGTGCTGGAATTGGCGCACAGTCGCAGTCGCCCGGCCTCGTCGACGAGTTCCTCATCAACGCGACCGCCCCGGCCGACGCCGACCACCGCGTCCATCACGGCATCCAGGTCCGCGCACCGGGACGGTCGAGTGGCTCACCAGGCTGTAGCAGTTCGCCGCCCCGCCGGTGAACACCAGCTCCTGGTCACGCCGCGGCTGAGGGGCGGATGTTCTGGTTGAGGCGGAACAGATTGGTGGGATCGTAGGTGTCCTTGACTCTCACGAGCCGTTCGTGGACCGCGTTCGGGTACGAGGCGTGGACCTTGTCCTCGGCGGCGTCGCCGGTGAAGTTGACGTACATGGCCCCGTGGCCGTGGCGTGCGATCTCCTGGCGGGCGTTGCGGGCCCAGGTGACATGGGCGTCAAACCCCGTCGCGTCGGGGGAGCGTGCGATCACGTTGCACAGGGTGCTCGCCCCACGCTGACTGAAGGCCGTGGCCTCGGCTGGGACGCGGGCGTAGGCACCGCCCAGTTGGTGCAGATGCAGTTCGCTGAAGGGTGTGGGCGTCGTCAGGTGGTGCCGCAGCAGGGCGTCGATCGCGGCGTCGGACGGCTCGATGAACGCCGATGTGAAGTAGTTGTGGGCGCCGGCCGTCCACAGCGGGTCGAGCAGTGACTGCATGCCCAAGTACGGCATGGGACCCATGAGGTCGGCGATGGGTGTCCCCAGCGTACGCAGCGGAGCTACGGCCGCCTCGCCGGCCGCGGGGTCGCCCGCGTACATGCCGGCCAGCACCACGACGCGGGTGCCGTGGACCTCCTCGGGCAGGAACGGCAGCGGAGGCGCCGTCGTCAGGTCGACGAGTGTGGTGAGTTCGTCGGGCATGTCTCCGGTCAGCTCGCGCCAGCCCGTGATCACCTGTCGGGCCTCGGCGAGGGGGTAGAAGATCAGGCCGGCCAGGACCTGTGGCCCGACCGGGTGCAGCTGGTACTCGAGCGAGGTGACCACACCGAAGTTGCCGCCGCCACCGCGCAGGGCCCAGAACAGCTCCGCGTGCTCTCGCGGGTCCGCACGCACCACACGGCCGTCCGCGGTGACGACCTCGGCCGCCGTCACATTGTCGGAGGCCAGACCGTGGCGGCGCAGGAGCCAGCCGACGCCGCCGCCGAGAGTGAAGCCGGCGATGCCGGTCGAGGAGACCAGTCCGCCGGTCAAGGCGAGCCCGAAGGCCTGGGTTTCATGGTCGAGGTCGCCCCACGTCATACCTGCCTGGGCGACGACCCGGCGCCGCACCGGATCGACTGTGGCGCCCTTCATGAGCGACAGGTCGATGACGATGCCGCCGTCGCAGGTCGAGAATCCGGCGATACTGTGAGCGCCACCGCGCACAGCGACGAGCAGGTCCTGGCTGCGGGCGAACTCGACGGCGCGGATCACGTCCGCGGTCCCGGCGCAGCGCACGATCAGGGCAGGGTGCTTGTCGTGGGCCGCGTTCCAGACCGCCCGGGCCTCGTCGTAGGCGGCGTCGTCTGGACGGACGACGGTGCCGCGCAGTGCTGACTCCAGTTCGGCGATGGTGGCATCCCCCAGAACGCCCCTTGCCGTGTCGATCGACATGGTCGGCTCCTCGGTACGAGTGCTTGCGCTGATGGTCAGGACCGTAGGCCGTGCCGCTTAGCACTCACTCAGCAGCCGCTTTGCCCGGTAGGCGCCCGTGGCACCGTGCGCCGCAGGACGGCCGGGCCGCGCGCGTCGCCGAGCTGGGCGAAGAGGTCATCGGCCTGGGCGGCTGACGTCTCGGCGGCGCCGCGGTCACCCGCCTGCCGCTGCAGCTGCGCCAGCATGAGGGCGACCCATCCGGCGGCGGAGGGCGACCCGGCGACGTGTTCCAGCCGCTGGGCGCGGGTCAGCAGGGTGCGGGCTCGCGCCGAGTCACCCGCGGTCCGGGCCACGAGGCCGAGGTGGAGCAGGCTGTTGGTGGCGCCTGGGATGTCGTCGGTCTCCTCGAAGCCTGCAAGGGCGTGGGCGATGGTGGTCTGAGCGCTGTCGGTGTCCCCGCCGGCCAGGTGGAGCAGGCCGAGACAACCGAGGGTGATGCCTTCCTCCCGGCGGTCGCCGAGCCGACGCCTGATAGCCAGTGCCGCGTCGAGGTACTTCCTTGCCGCCTCGTGGTCGCCTCGGCTCCGGTGGATGTTGCCGAGCGTGTTGAAGGCCAGGGATTCCCCGTGCGGGTCGGCGAGCGCGCGGAAGCAGTCGGCACTTTCTTCGGCGGCCGCCGTGGCGGCGGCGGTGTCGCCCCGCAGGCGGTCCGCCCAGGCGAGATTCGCCAGGACATAGCCGCGTGCCCGGGACGGGCCGACCGTGCGGCCGGCGAGCACCGTCTCCTCGAAGAACAGCGACACCTGCCCCGCCTCGTCGTCCTCGATCGCGTACCCCGGTGTCATGACCGGGAAGGACGGCTCACTGCCTGCTCCCACGTCATCGAGCAGCCGCAGACTTTCCGTGCAGGCCTCGCGGGCCACCGGGCCCTCGCCACGGCACACGGCCCAGACGCCGTCGAGGTGCGCGGCAGCGGCGAGGACCGAGGGCTCGCTCGCGTCATGGGCGAGAACGCGGGCCCGGTCGAGAGCGGTGCGGGCCCCGTCCCACGTACCGCCCATCCAGAGCAGAACCGCCTGTTGAAAGTAGGCGAACGCCAGCGCGGCCGGCTCCGGCCGCCGCTGGTGGATCTCGACGATCTGCCCGGCGATGTCCTCCAACGGGTATCCGTCACCGAGGCGGATCGCCAGCACGGCGCGCCCCATCAGCGCTCTGGCGCGCTGCGGCGTCGGCTCCGGTGCGGCGGCCAGGGCGTCGTCCAGCCAGCGCCGACCCTCGGCGAGGCGGCCGCGTTCGGGCCAGAACGATCGCAGCGCGACCGCCAGGCGCAGCGCGCTGTCCGGTTCATGGCGCAGAGACGAGCGCAGGGCGGCCCGGAGGTTCCCGTAGTCGGCCTCCAGCTCCAGCGAGGTCGCCCCGGACACTCCGGTGGGCGCCTCGCTGTCCCGCGCCTCGGCGAGTTCCAGGTAGAAGCGCCGGTGCCTGGCCTCGGTGGCCGCCAGCTCCCCGGCGGACCGCAGGCGCTCCGCGGCGTACTGCCGGATGGTCTCCAGCAGCCGGTAACGGGCCTCGTCCTGCCGGGCCTCCACCCACACCAGGGAGTTGTCGGCCAGCCGCCCGAGGAGGTCCAGCACCGAGGTGTGCTGGGTGCCGTCGGCGCACACCTCCTCGGCCGCGGCGAGCGAGAACCCGCCCACGAAGACCGCGAGCCGGCGCAGCAGGCGCCGTTCCTCGTCGTCGAGCAGCCGGTGACTCCACTCCAGCGTGGCCAGCAGCGTCTCCTGGCGGGTCACGCCATGCCGGCTGCCGCGGCCGAGGAGGGCCAGGGCGTCGTCGAGCCGTTCGGCGATCTGGCGGGCGGCCAGTACGTGAACCCGGGCCGCAGCCAGCTCCAAGGCCAGCGGCATTCCGTCGAGCCGGAAGCAGATCTGTGCCACAGCCGCCGCGTTCCCCGCGGTCAGCTGGAAGCCGGGGGCGGCGTCGGCGGCCCGCTCCACGAACAGCCGCACGGAGGCGAACCGGCCCAGTTCCTCCACGGACGGCAGCCGATGCGGATCCGGAAGACCCAGGGACGGCACCCTGAAAGTACGTTCCCCATAGCTGCGCAACGGCTCCCGGCTGGTCGCGAGCACGAAGACGCCCGGGCAGCGTGCCATGACCTCCGAGACCAAGGCGGCGCACGCGTCGACCAGGTGTTCACAGTTGTCCAGCACCAGCAGCATGTCCCGGCCGCCGAGCTGTGCGATCAGCGCTTCCCGGGCCCGGCCGGACAACGGGAGCTGCAGTCCCAGGACCGCGGCCACCGCCTCAGGGACGAGATGCGGTTCCGTCAGCGCGGCGAGGTCCACGAACCACACCCCGTCCCGGAAGTCGTCGCCCCGACGGGATGCCACAGCGAGCGCGAGCCGGGTCTTGCCGCAGCCGCCGGCCCCGGTGAGGGTCAGCAGCCGGCTCCGCCCGAGCAGCTTCTCCACCTCGGCCATCTCGCGTTCCCGGCCGATCAGGGCGGTCGCCGGCGTCGGCAGATTGTGCCGCGGGACATCCAGCCGCTCTTCTCGCGCCTCGACCGAGTCGGCCAGCAGGAGCCGGAAGAGGCGGCGCGTCTGCGGGTCGGGATCGGCGCCGCTGTCACGGCGGAGTGCGTCCCGCAGACGCTCGTACGTGGCGAGCGCTTCCCGGCGCCGCCCGGCGTCGGCCAGAGCCCGCATCAGCGCCCGGTGGCCGGGCTCGTGCAGAGGGTCCCGGGAGACCAGGGCTTGCAGCACGTCAACGGCCTCGGTCGTGCGGTGATCGTGCTCGAGCGCCTCGGCCAGCCCCAGCATGAGCGTCGTACGTCGCACCTCCAGCGCCGCGGCCGCCTCGCCGGCCCATGGCTCGTAACGGTCCTCGGGCAGCAGCCCGGGATCGGCCAGCGTGAGCGCCGCACGAAAATCCGCCGTCCCGCCGCCGTGCGAGGCCCGCCGGACCGCCTCGTCGAGTTCGTCGAGGTCGATCCGCACGCCGCCATCGGCGCCGAGAAGCACCATGTCGTCGCGGAGCACGACGACATCCCCCCGCGCCCCCGTGGAGGCCAGCGCACGCCGCACGGCGTGCATCACCTGGTGCAGGTTGTTCGACGCGGCCGTCCGGTCGAGGTCCGGCCACAGCAGGTCGTAGAGCCGCTCCCGGTGCATCCGGTGGCCCGGTGACAGGCACAGCAGTTTCAGCAGACTCCGGGCCTTGCGCAGCCGCCAGGCCCCGGCGGCGACCGGGCGATCCTCGACCGTCACAGCGAAACCGCCGAGGAGCCGGATGCGTACCTCATCGGCCATGGCTACTCCACGGTCAACCTACCGCCTGACCGGTTTCAGGACCCGCGGAGCCCCAGAGGCATGGGAGCCGACCGCGCACGGGGTGCGGTCGGCTGCAGGTCGGGGCGCCGGCGCTGATCCCGCGTAGCTGTGCCATCCCCGGGCGAGCAGGGCCCGCTACGCCTGCTGGTCGGGCGGCTCGCGATGGCGCCACCGTCGGCCGGATGGCCCATCGCGCGCTGATGGCACGGTTGAGGAGGTTAAGGAACGGAGGGACGTGGCCGCTCCGGCCACGGTGTTCCCGCCCCGTGGAGGCATCGCCCATCGTGTCGCACCTGTCCGGCAAGTCACGCTTCGACGACATCTACGAGCAGCCCGATCCCCGGCCTTACTTCAGGCGGCTCGCACCTCTGCAGTACGAGATCCCTCATCACGCTCAGCCGGTCTTCCGGAGAAGTGTCGAGGAGTGCAGGGCCCGGAGCACAGGCCGCCGGGATGTCACGGTGCTCGACATCTGCTGCTCGTACGGAATCAACGCGGCCCTTCTCAACCACGACCTGACCCTTGCCGACCTGTACACGCACTACACCAGCCCCGCGGCCACCCGCCTGACTGCGGCCGAACTCATCCATTCCGACAAGGAGTTCTACGCAGCCCACCGAAGAGACGACGCCGTCGCGGTCGTCGGTCTGGACGTGTCCGCGCCTGCGATCAAGTACGCCGTGGCCGTGGGACTGCTCGACGACGCCTACGCCGAGAACCTCGAACGCCGCCCGCCCAGCACGGCACTACGCCGGGCCGCCTCCCGTGTCGGCCTCCTCACACTGACGGGCGGCGGCAGCTACATCACCGAGCGGACCTTCGGCGCTGTCCTGGCCTGCACCCAATCGCCCGCACAGGTCGCGGCGTTCGTCCTGCGCGGCATCCCGTACGACCGAATCGCAGCCGTCCTCGCATCCCATGGGCTGCACACCGCCGTCGACCACTCACGCACCTACCCGCAGCGCCTGTTCACCGGTCCGGAGGAGCAGCGCATGGCCCTCGCGGACGTCGTCCGGGCCGGACTCGATCCGTCGGGCCGGGAGGCGTCCGGTCGTTATCACGCGGTCCTGTACGAGTCCCGCCCGGCGTCCGAGGAGACTGCTGAGGCAGGGTGAGGGTAACCCGCCCGAGAGGCCGGGGGTGAGGACGGTGATGGTTGCGGTGGCCGCGGTCACGATCGTCGCAGTGCGTGTCGGTCCTGGCCGGGTGAGGTACTGGGGCGAGACGGCAATTGAGGTGTGATCGTCGACAGCGAGCGTGGCCGGTGGAAAGTCCTGCCAGATGGCATGGGCGTCGTCGCGGCTGCGTGAGCGTCTGGAGCGGCTGCGCTCGTAGCGGGGACAGAGTCCGCGGTAGCCGGACGGCCACGACATCGTCCGCTTGATCACCCATCTGCGGCAGCCCGAGCGTTTGCTGGAGTCGACGCCCGTGCGGGGCCGCTGTCGCCGCTGCTCGGGGGCGCGGAGTGCTTCCGCGGCGGAGAAGCGCAAATTTCCATAAAAAGGATGTCTCTAACTATTTGCGGCACGTGATGTGAGCATTTGCTGCTCTTGTCTCCTGGCGGCTCGGCGACAAAGTGTCTTGACAGGTTCGAACGCCTGCCCGCAGAATCTCCGCCACCCATTCGTCATTGAGCAATGACAAATGAAATGCGGCGGCAACGCTGCTCACAAGAAGACCCGGAGGAACCACATGAGCTTCATGACGGGCATAGGCGCGCGAGCCGCGACGGGGGCCGCTGTGGCGCTGCTCCTCGGCGGGGTTGCCGGATGCGCCGGCTCGGGCGGCAGCGCTTCGAGCGGCGACGGAGGCGGCAAGGTCGGAGGCGACCTGCGCGTGCTGAGCAACTGGACCGGCAGCGAGGGGGACGCCTTCGCGAAGGTGATCAAGGGCTTCGAGGCCAAGTATCCGTCGGTGAAGGTCAAGATCGAGACTGTTCCGTTCGAGCAGGGGCAGGCGCTGCTGACCCAGCAGTACGCCCAGGGTTCACCTCCGGATGTGGCCGTGGCGCTGCCCGGACTGATCAGGACGTTCTCCGAGCAGGGGCTGCTGGTGAACCTCGACTCGACCTGGGACAAGTGGATCGCCGACGGCGAGTACACCCCGGCGGTGAGGAAGATTGCGGACGGGGCCGACAGTCACACCGACTCCGTTCTGTTCAAGGGCAACGTCAACGCGCTGATCTGGTACGACCCCAAGCAGTTGGCGAAGCTCAACCTGTCGGTGCCGAAGACGTGGGCGCAGTTCACGTCGGTGCTGAACAAGTCGAAGGCCGAGGGTGTGGCCCCCTTCGCGGTGGGCGGCAAGGACCAGTGGCCGCTGACCCAGTGGACCGACTCCCTCCTGCTGCGTGTGGCGGGTGCCTCTGCGTTCAACGATCTCGCCCAAGGCGAGATCGGCTGGGACGACCCGCGGATCGTCAAGTCCTTCAAGGTCTATGCCGACATGGTCCGTGCGTACTTCCCCTCGACAACGTTGTCGAGTACGTTCGCCGACGCCACCTGCGCGAGGGTTGCAGGCAAGTACCTCTTCGAGAACCAGGGCGCCTTCATCAACCTGGTCGACCGTCAGGAGTGCGGCAAGGACCTGGTGCCGGGCAAGGATCTCTCCTTCTTCGAGATGCCGTCCTACGGCAACACCCCGGCGCCGAAGTTCGTGAGCGGTGACCTGTTCATGGGCGCCAAGGACTCGAAGAACCCGGTGGCCACCAAGGCGCTGCTGGAATACCTCGGTTCGGCGCAGGCACAGGAGATCTGGGCCAAGATCGGCGGGTACGTCGCGCCGAACGCCAAGGTCCCGGCCAGTGCGTACCCCAACGTCAATGACCGCAATGCCGCCGCCCTGTGGCCCAAGAACCCCTCGCAGGAGGCCGGATACGACCTCGACGACTGGATCGGCGGGGAAGTCCAGGTCAAGTACGAGCAGGCGCTGGCGCAGTTCGTCCGTGACACCGACGTGAGCGCCTTCATTTCGAAGATGAAGCAGATCGACACCCGATCCGGCCACTGAGATGCCAATGATCACCTCCGCCAAGACACGATCGAGCACGAGCGGTCCACGGCCCACCGGTAACCCCCGGGGCGACGGCCGCAAGCCGGCATCTCCTCGGACGACCCGTAAGAGAGGCGGCCTCACCGGCTACGCCTTCGTGACCCCGCTGCTGGTCGTCTTCACCCTGTTCTATCTGTGGCCGGCCGTGCAGAGCCTGATCAGCAGCTTCTTCACCTGGGGACTGCTGCGCCCGTGGAACGTGTTCGACCGATCCACCTGGCACTTCGCGGGGATCTCCAACTACCAACGGACGCTGAGCGACCCGGACTTCTGGCACGCCGGCGCCAACTCGCTGCTCTGGCTGATCCTCTTCCCGGCCCTGGTCACCGGTATCTCCCTGGTCGGAGCCGTGGCCATCTGGCACACGCGGCGCTGGTCCGTGCTGTACCGCACCGTGTTCGTGCTGCCCATGACGATCTCGCTGGCGGCGGCCGGCGTCATCTGGTCCTTCGTCTACAACCCGGACGCGCACATCGGGGTGCTCAACGCAGTTCTCAATGCACTGCACCTGCAGGGGGAACTCAACTGGGGACCCCTGCACCTGAAGACAGGGCAGTGGCTCGCCGACGCGGGCGCACTGGACCTGGGCTTCGGGCAGATCCACCTGGTGAACGTCTTCGTCATCGTCGCCGCAGCCTGGGCGTTCGCGGGATATGGCGTGATCACGTTCAGCGCGGGGCTGTCGTCGCTGCCCCAGGAGCTCGTCGACTCCGCCCGGGTCGACGGATGCGGAACGCTGCAGATGGTGCGCCACGTCATCGTGCCCCACCTTCGGCAGCCCATGCGGATCGTCTTCGTGGTCAGCGTGATCTTCGCGCTGCGCACCTTCGACATCGTCTATGTGATGACCTCGGGAGGCCCGGGAACGGACTCCACCGTGCTCGGACTGCTGCCGTGGCAGCAGGCATTCGCCTACCTCACCTCGCCGCAGGCGGGACAGGCGGCGGCCGTCGCCGTGCTGATGTCCGCCGCGCTGATCGCTCTCGGCTTCCCGTACCTGAAGTCAATGCTTCCCCGGAAGGAGTCACGGTGAGGAGGAACCGGCTCACCCTCACGGTGCTCTACGGCGTTCTGACCGTCGCCAGCCTGGTCTGGATGGTGCCCGTGGTCACCGCGCTCGCGATCTCGGTCCTTCCGATCGGCCAGACCCGTGACGGCTGGTGGAAGGGCAGCCTGTCGGAGCTGACCTTCGCCAACTACAAGGATGCGTGGAGCCAGGGACTGTCCCAGTACGTCGTGGCCAGCTTCGTCATCACGATCGGATCGGTCGCCGTCTCGCTCGCGGTCGGCTCGCTGGCGTCGTACGCCTTCGCCCGGCTGGACTTCCGTTTCAAGCGGCTGACGTTCTTCCTGCTGCTGACGACCATGATCGTGCCGGTGCAGATCATCCTCATCCCGCTGCTGCCCTGGCTGCGCACGCTGGGACTGGCCGAGGGAGATCTGCAGTATGTCGGCATCATCTTGGTGCACACCGCATTCGGGGCGGGCTGGGCTGTCTTCATGATGTCGGCGTTCTTCGCCGACGTGCCCGAGGAACTGCTTGAAGCCGCCCGGCTCGACGGAGCTTCGCACCTGGAACAGCTCAGACACATGGTGTTGCCGCTGACCCTGCCCGGCTTGGTGTCGTTCGCGATCATCGATTTCGTCTTCGTATGGAACGACCTCCTCTTGGGCCTCACCCTGCTCGACCGTGATCACCAGCCCCTCACGGTCGGTCTGGCGAATTTGCAGTCGCCCCACCTGGCGCAGGAGAACCTGGTCTCGGCCGGTTCGATCATGGTGATCCTGCCGCCGCTGCTGCTCTTCATCGCTCTCAACAGGTTCTACGTACGTGGGCTTTTCGCTGGAGGAGTCAAAGGATGAGTGTGCTGGATGTTGTCGCCCTGCAACTGGCAGCCGAGCCGGGTGATGTCGCGGGCAATGTGAAGCGCCTGCTGGCCTCTCTGCGCACGCACTGCGCCGGTGCCGACCTGGTGGTGACGCCCGAACTGGTCACGACAGGCTACGACCTGGCGATGTTCGACGAGCGAGGCAGGGAACTCGCCGAGCCGCTCGACGGACCCACCGTGACCGCTGTGGCGGAGGTGGCCGCACAACTGGAGACGACCGTCGTCCTCGGAATCCTGGAGCGTGACGGCGACGCTCTCTACGACACTGCCGCCGTCATACTTCCGGACGGTGCGGTGCACCCGTTCCGCAAGACCCACCTCTACCCCGCCGAACTGACCCGGTTCAGCGCGGGGGAGGAGCTGCTCACCGTGGACACGCCGGCCGGCCGGCTCGGCCCGCTCATCTGCTTCGAGCACGCCTTCCCCGAACTGGCCACCACCCTGGCCCTGGCCGGAACGCAGGTGCTGGTCATCCCGTCGGCCGTGCCCATCGGCTACGAGTACCTGCTGACCCTGCGGACGCGAGCCCGGGCCCAGGACAACCAGATGTTCGCCATCGCCTGCAACCTCACCGGCAGCGGCTTCAGCGGGAACTCCCTGATCGTCGACCCGGCCGGAGAAGTGCTGGCCGCGGCGGCCGTGGACGAGACCGCGCTGCGGGTCACCATCGACCTCGGCGTGATCACCCGGGAGCGCGATCAGGAGCCGGCACTGAGCATGCGTCAGGAAGCCCTGTACCGCGCGGACGCGGTGGAGCGCCTCGGTGCCGCAGCGGTCGGCGACCGGTGAGCCCGTACCGCACCGTCGACGGCGCCCTGACCGCCGGAGGCCTGCCCAAGCCGCTCGACCTGGGCAACGGGCTGGTCGCCGCGTCCTTCGGCGCCGACGGGTCGTGGCTGTCCATCGGCGCTCCGCACCCTCTCCACGGGTTCGTGGAGATGTCAGGAGCGCCGCCGTTCGAGGAGTCCTGGCGCGGTGACCCCGCGGCTGTGCGCCGGTATCGTGGCTGGCTCACCGAGGACCGGTACGCCTTCTTGCGCCTGGACCTGCCCGATGAGGAGGTCTCCGGGCGCCGGGTCGGCGTGGACGAGGAAGGCCGACCGGTCTGGCGCCGTACCGGACAGGGATGGTCCTGCTCCGCCACGGCGTGGGCGCTGCTCAACCGGCAGGTGCTCGTCCAGCGGTACGTGATCGAGGCGGCGCCGGGGGTACGCGCGGTCCTGCGGTTCAGCGGTCGGCTGGACCGCTGCGCGCTGGCGGAGATCACCGAGGTCAACCCGCCCACGTCCCTCGAGGTGCATCCAGAGGTGGACGTCAGGGGCATTGACGTGGCCGTCAGCGCTCCGGAGTTGGCCACTTCCGCGCTCGTGACGGTCGACGCCCCTGCCGGTCGCTGGGCGCACGCTCCCGATGGGGAAGCTGTGTGGGAGATCGAGGCCGGCGCACGCGGGTCGGGAGCGGTGGAGATCACGGTCACCGTGTCACTGCAACCGCCCGCTTGGCCGGGCAGCCCGCACCGCGCCGCCACGGTCACCCCGCCGCGGATCGGCGACCGGGCCGGCGGTCTGGAGGGGATCGTGAGCGGCGCGCTGCGGTACATCCTCGGCTGCACCGCTTTGGACGTCGGGGGAGGAGACCGCACGATTCTCACTGATCACCGGCTGCTGCCGCTGAGCTGGACCCGCGACGCCTACTACCAGGCGCTGCTCCTGCTGTGCGCCGCTCCCGACGACGTCGCGGTCACCGATGTGGTGCAGGCCCACCTGCGCTGGCTCTGGGGCCGCGGACGTGCTTCGGGTACGCCCTGGATGCGCAGCCACCTGCCCGACGGTCGCCCCAAGGACCTCGCGGTCCAGGCCGACCAGCAGCTCTACCCGATGCTGGAACTCGCCGATTACCGGCGTGTCACCGGACGGTGGCCGCTGCCCCCGCAAGACGACGGCACCGAACCGGGCAAGCTATGGGGCGAGTTGATCGCGGAAGTCTGGCGCGACCTTCCACGGCAAGGGAAGGACGGCTTGCTGGCAGGCGCCGAGAACCCGGCGGATGACCCCAGCGAGCTGCCTTTCGCCCTGTCGACCCAAGTCCTCTACTGGCACACGGCCACCCAACTCGCCCCCTGGTCCGCCGAGCTGGGACTCGACGCCCTGCGCCTTGCACAGACCGCGCAAGACCTGCGCACCGCAGTCCCCCAGGCTTTCACCTGCGAGGGGCCGTTCGGACCGCAGTGGGCGTACGAGACCGATGGGGCCGGACACCACCGGCTCTACCACGACGCCAACGACCTACCGACCGCGTTCGCACCCCGATGGGGCTTTTGTTCCGCCCTCGACGACCGGTGGGCAGCCACCATGCGATTCGCGTTCTCTCGGCACAATCCCGGCTACGTCAGCGGGCCCCACGGCGGACTGGGATCGGCGCACACGCCCGGAACGTGGACCCTCGGCGACGCCCAGGAACTCGCCGTCGCGGAAACCACCGGCGACAAAACCCGCGCAGCGTCCGTGCTGCACCGGATCGACCAGGTGGCAGGCGTGGACGGCCTGCTGCCGGAGACCTATGACGCGGACACCGGAGACTGGCTCGCCCGTCACTGGTTCGCCTGGCCGGCCGCTGTGTTGGGGGTCCTGCACTTTGGTATAACCGGTGGGAATCCGAACAGATGACGCATGGGAAGACGAGGAACCGCTGATGGGCACGGCGATTGACCCCAAGCAGCCGCTGCCGGTCTACGTTCAGCTCAAGACGCTGCTGATCCAGGAGATCATCGACGGGCGGTACGGCCCCGGAGACCGGCTGCCCACCGAGCAGGAACTGTGCGCCCTGTACAACATCAGCCGCACCCCGGTCAACCGTGCCCTGACCGAGATGGCCGAGGAGGGGATCGTGCTGCGCCAGCGCCGGCATGGTTCCTTCGTCAACCCCGAGTGGATACCTCCGCTCACGTCCCCGCACGACGTCCAGGTCATTGTCCCCGAGGGCAGCTGGGAGGCGATGGTGCGGGCGGCGGCGCCGCCAGACCTCACCCTGAACATCCACCAGGTCGGGCTCTCCGAGCTGCGCCAGGTCCTGGTGCGTGCGGTCGCGGAGGGCCGGGCCCCCGACCTGGCGATCATGGACTCCGTCTGGGTGCACGAATTCGCGGCCTCCGGGTTTCTCACCCCGTTGCACGAGCTCGACCCGGACTGGGTGCGCGATGAGTACGAGCAGGACTTCGTCGAGCCGTTCCGGACGGCGAACAAGTTCGACGGCGGCCCCGTCGCCGTGCAGGCGGAGGCCGACGTCGCCGGTATCTGGTACCGGCGCGCCGATCTGACCGCCGCCGGGCACCAGCCGCCGCGGACCTGGCAGGAGCTGGCCGCAGTCGGCCAGGCGCTGGCCGAGCGTGGCGCCTCCATCCCGCTTTCCCTGCCCGGCGGGCCGCTGGCCGGCGAGACGGCGACCTATTGTCTTTTGTCGCTGCTCGCGTCGAACGGCGCTGCAGTCCTCGGCGACGGTGTCGTCACCCTTGACACTCCGGCCGCCACCGAATGCCTGACCTTCCTGCGGCAACTCCTCCACGCCGGTGTCGTTCCCGCCGAAGCGGTGAGCTACGAGCGCCACCGACCGATGCGGCAACTCGCCGAAGGGAAAGCCAGCCTGGCCATCGGAGGCAGCTACGACGCCCCGGCCTTGGCCGCCGCGGCGTCGCTGGCCACGGAAGACGTGCTCGATCAGTTCGGGTTCATCGCCATGCCCGCGGGGCCGCGCGGTGGCGCCGCCACGCTCGCCGGCGGCATGGTGTACTGCGTGTTCCGGCAGGCCTCGGCACCCCGGTCGGCCATGCGTCTGCTGCGGGCCGTCACCTCGGTCGATGCGCTGTCCCGGATGTCCCAGACCACCTGGCAGCTGGCCCCCCGGCGCTCCGCCCTCGACGCGGCCGCCGCACGATCCCCGTTTCTGCAGGCAACGGGCACCATGCTGGAGCAGGCCGTGGTGCGCCCGCCCACACCTCCCTACGCCCGCGTCTCGGCACAGCTCCGCACGCTCCTGGAATCCGTGCTCACCGAGCGCATGGAGCCGCGGGACGCCGCTGCCCGCACCGCCGACCTGATCAGCGCCATCACCGGACTGCCGATTGCCTGACAACAGTTGACCGGCCGTTGCTGGTCCCGTAATCCCGGAAGTAATGCTGTGGCTGAAGGGGAAGCCGGCGATGTTGGTGCTGGAGCCCACCTGGCCGCGCACCGGCGACGCGGTCCCACAGCTGATCCGGCACGATCCACGGTGATGCCCCACACCGGACCGCACCCTCAACTCCGGCCCCGCACATGGCAACCAGGACCGATCCGTCTCATTGGGTCAACTTCGCGCTTTCATGAAGCGGGCTGTCCGGCAGGTGGTCAGCTCAGCGAAAAGTACCTCTGACCAGCGAGAATGATGATTGTCGAGGCCCTCGTTCCCGCGCCAGCCGGAGGCACTTTTGAGGTGAGCGCGAGGCCAGTAGCGCTATCCGGTTGCCGTCGCCGAAGTGGTGAGGCGGGGTGGCCGACCGCCAGCACCCCCGATAGCGTAACCGCGTGGATCAGGACGAACGGCTACTTCACGCCTCGTCATTCGGCGCAGCGGCGGTCGCATACGCTGAGCACCGTCCGGACTACGCGCAGGCCGCGGTGCGCTGGGCGCTCGAGCCCGCGCCCGGCCCGCGCGTACTCGACCTCGGCGCCGGAACCGGCAAGCTGACCACCACGCTGATCGCGCTGGGTGCCGAGGTCATCGCGGTCGAGCCCGACCCGGCGATGCTGGCCGAGCTGCGCCGCTCGCTGCCGGCTGTCCGTGCCCTGCCGGGTAGCGCCGAGGCGATACCGCTGCCGGACGCTTCCGTCGATGCCGTGCTGGCCGGCAACGCCATGCATTGGTTCGACATGGCTGTCGCGGGACCCGAGATCGCCAGGATCCTCGCACCCAGCGGCATCCTGGCCGGCCTGTGGAACGTCATGGACGACCGGGCCGAGTGGGTTGCCGGGCTCGCGCGGGTCAGCGGGAGGGCGGCTATCGGCCCGCGTGACACGCCCGCCAGTTGGCGCGCCGAGACGGCCGACATGAACCTTCCGAAGACGGGCGTGGCCGCCCGGTTCGGCTCGCCGGAGCAGGCCGAGTTCCCGCACGGGCAGCGCCGCACCGCTGACTCTCTCGTCGCGACCATCGCGACGCGTGCGGGGGTGCTGGTCATGCCGGAACGGGAACAAGAAGCCACGCTGGGCCGGATCCGCGCCGGGTGGGCGCCGGATTGAGGCGGAGCCGGAGACGGCGGGGCTCCCACGAGGTTAACCTCGGGCTTTCACGAGGCTAGTTGTTCGGGGGAAGGGCCGGAGAGGCGAGGCGGTCTCTGACCTGGGACGATGAACTTGTCTTGGGCCCTGGACGTGGGTTGGGGAGACGCACCCCTCAGGCTGAGGAAGCGTATCGGGTTGCTCGCCGTTCAGGGCGACGGCTATGTCTGCTGCCCGGGCGGCGGTCCGGCGACCTCCGGGTGCAGATAGTCGGGACCGGGCAGACCCTTGCGGCGCATTGCGATCCCGGTCAGCGCCTCGAAGATGGCTCGGCGAGCGTTCATGGTGGTGGTGTAGCCGGGATCGAGGTGGGGTGCGACCTCGACGATGTCCATGCCCACAATGGGTGTCTCGTGACAGATTCGTCGGACGGCCGGCAGCAGTTCGCGGTTGGTCAGGCCGGGAGGCTCCGGGGTGCCGGTGCCCGGCGCGAAGGCCGGGTCCAGCACGTCGATGTCCAGCGACACGAAAAGATGCTCCGGCCCGTCCAGCGCCTCGTCGATAGCCTGTTGGAGGACCACGTCGAATCCGCGTCGGTCGATCTCGGCCATGAAGTGCGCGCGCAGTCCGTGCTTGCGCATCCAGTCGAACAGTTCGTCGTCAGGCGCGATCGCGCTGCGCAGGCCGATCTGGATGAAGTTGCGTCCGGGGACATGCTCGTCCTCGATCAGCCGGCGGATCGGTGTGGCGTGCGAGGTGAGATGGCCGAACAGGTCGTGGGAGCAGTCCGGATGGGCATCGAAGTGGATCACGCCGACCTTGCCCGCCCCGTACACGTCGGCCATAGCCGCGGCGTCCGGCCACAGGATCGAGTGGTCCCCGCCGAGCACGATCGGGATCGCGCCCGTTCCGGCGATCTCGCGGACCAGAGCGCGGATCGGTTCCATGGAGTTGTCGATGCTGAACGGGTCCACGGCGGCATCGCCGTAGTCGACTACCGTCAACTCCTCGAACGGTTTGATGCGGGTGCTGGGATTGACCAGCATCTGCGGAGTGTTGGGCAGAATCCGCTCATCGGCCCTGATCGCACGTGGCCCGTAGGCCGCCCCCCGGTGCCCGGTGGACATGTCCACCGGCGCCCCGACGACTGCCACATCGACGTGGCCGGCACGCAGGTCGTCCGGATTGAGGCACAGCGGCAGCCCGAAGAACGTGGCGATCCCGGCGTAAGCCGGTACGAACGCATACCGCTGCAGGTTGATCGGCCCGGGCTCGCGCCTCGGGTCGGACGTACGGTCGAGTTCCCATTTCCAGGCATCCGGCGGTACACCTTCCATGAGCGGCTCCTTTCGATCCCGTCCGGACAGCCCTTTGGTACGGATGGCGCCGGGCCGACCGCGCACAGCCGTCACTCAACCCGACCTGCGGTGATTCGCCGCGAACCTTGGCGAGACAGACCGCAACAGTCAGTCGTTCGGACTGGTAATGGGGGTGGCGCGTGGGCTCCCGACGGACACTCTCCGCGCGTTCACCCCGTCGTGCGGGAATCAGGCGGACAGTGGCCGATGGCTGGCGACACGCGAGGAGGTGGGAAAGGGGTGCGCCGTGTGGGCTGGTTCTCCCTGCTCACCGCCCTACGCGCCCAGGAAAGCATCTGCCGTCGGACAGCTCCCGCGCGTTCACGTGGCTGGGCGTCCGATGGGTGACCAGAAACGCGAAGAGCGCCCCTGACCTGCAACGGTGGTACTTGTCTTGGGTTCAGGTCGTCACATGGAAAGAAGCACTCCTCAGGTGAAGAAGCGTGTCGGGTACTACCCGCGTGTCCGTACCGAGGGCGGCGGTCGCGGTGTGGTCTCGCAGGCCGGCGGGGTGCTGCTGGTCGAGACGGTCCGCAAGACCGGCCTGGACGGAGCAATATCGGCGGCGCTCGCGCCGTGGCGGCGTCCTCGGGCGGTGCACGATCCGGGCAAGATCCTGCTGGATGTGGCACTCGCGGTCGCGCTGGGCGGAGATTGCCTGGCCGACGTCGGCATGCTGCGGGCTGAGTCGGCCGTGTTCGGGCCGGTGGCCTCCGACCCGACCGTCTCCCGGCTCGTCGATACTCTTGCCGCAGCTGGTCCGAGGGCTCTGACCGCGATCCGGTCGGTCCGGGCCGAAATCCGCGAGCAGGTTTGGAAGCTGGCCGGGACTTCGTCGCCGAACGCAGCAGGCCAGGTGATCGTGGATCTGGACGGGGTTCTGGTAGTCGCGCACTCCGACAAGCAGGACGCGGCGGCGACCTGGAAAAGAACGTACGGACATCATCCGCTGATGGGGTTCGTCGATCACGGCAGTGGTGGAACCGGGGAGCCAGTGGCCGCGCTGTTGCGGCCCGGGAACGCGGGCAGCAACACCGCAGCTGACCACATCACCGCCACCCAGCTCGCCCTGGCCCAGCTCCCCAAGAGGCACCTGCGCGGGCGGAACACGCTGATCCGTACCGACTCCGGCGGAGGGACACACGAGTTCGTGGCCTGGCTCGCGAAGCGGGGCCGGTGGCTGTCGTACTCGGTGGGGATGACCATCACCGAGGAGCTTCACCAGGCTGTGCTGATGGTCCCACCCTCCGCATGGACGCCCGCTGTCGAACCAGGCGGCGAGATCCGCGACGGCGCGTGGGTCGCCGAGCTCGATGGAGACTGCCTGACAGGTTGGCCGAAGGGGCTGCGGCTGATCGTCCGCAAGGAACGGCCGCACCCTGGCGCCCAGTTGCGGTTCACCGACGCCGACGGCCTGCGGCTCACCTGTTTCGCCACCAACACCACCAGCGTCCCGATCGCCGCACTCGAACTGCGGCACCGACAGCGGGCACGGGCCGAGGACCGCATCCGGGCCGCCCGCGCCACCGGCCTGCGCAACCTTCCCCTGCACGACACGGCCCAGAACCGGATCTGGCTGGAGATCGTACAGCTCGCACTCGACCTTCTGGCCTGGATGCCTCTGCTCGCCCTGACCGGAAAGCCCCGGCTCTGGGAACCCCGCCGCCTACGACTCCGCCTCTTTTCCGCCGCCTCCCAGCTGATCACCACCGCTCGCCGCCAGCACCTGCGATTCGCCCACCACTGGCCCTGGACCAGCGTCATCACCAGCGCGATGCAGCGACTCGTGGCTCTCCCGAACCCCGGCTGACCAACGGAAACGACCCGTCCCTACGGCCAGCAACACCAACCGGAGACGTGGAACCCGGCGCCCATCCGACGCGACAGCCGGGCCACCACCCTGCCCGCAATCTGCCCGACAAGCCGAAACGCCCACCGGAAGAACCGACGGACCATCACGAAATTTCGAGGCTAACGGCTGTAAGGCATCAGGAATGATGCGTCCCTTGGGTCTCCCGGAAGTGCAGATCCTAATGGTGCGAACTGTTGCACGGCTGTTGAGATTCCGCGACATTCGGCCATGTGCCAGTTGCGCACCCTTTCCGTATGAGCACTCCGGGGGCGGGCCGGCCGCGGCGCGTGAATTGGGTTCAGCTTATATCGACTGCGGTAGTCGCGATCATCACTGTCATCGCGGCTGATCTTGCCGACGGCGCAGTGTCCGGAGTGGTAGGGATCTTCCGCGACAACCCGCCTCCGAGGATCGATCATTCTTCCGAGCATCTCGTGACCCTTTTCGACCCCGAAGGCAGCCTGAGCCCCGAGTATGCCGTCACTGAACATATAGGGCCTGCGCGCTGCTGGGAGGAGAGCCTGGTCAGCAAATCGCCTGGGGCACTGCGATGTACGGCGAAGAACTATATCTTCGACCCGTGCTGGCCGAAGGGAAGTTGGGACCCCGGTCACGTCGGCTGCTTGGCGAATCCCTGGAGCCGGAAGGTCACGATACTCAACCTCCCATCCGGAGTGGGAGAATACGAGAAGATGCCGCATGTAGAGATCCCGTGGGGACTGGAAATCCAGAACCCGAACAATCCCCGCGAAATGATCGAATGCTCCTCGGTGGCCGGCGGAACCGTAGAATTCTTGAATGGGAAGCCCATCTACTGGAAGTGTCTTGACAGACTCGGAAGACACGTCGGGTGGGCTGTTGGAGAAGTCGAGAAGAGTAAAGATGGGCCATGGAAGGTCCTCTTCTCCGGAAAGAGGTCTGATCAGCTGGTCCAGAGCCCGATAAAGAACCTCTGGTGGTGAGAGGTCTCCAATACTTCGGGGGCGGTGTTCATCGAGCATGACGGCGGCGGTTCTATCGCTCGCAACTCGCAACCCACACCGCCGGCATCCGTCCGGGATCGTCCGCTGCCCGTCGGAGGCGGCGTGCCCGTCGAGCAGGTACAGCGCCTACGCTCCGAGCGGGGCCTGCCGCTCGGCCAATAGGTCGGTGCGGACGAGCGAGGGGGCGGGCGGGTAGCCGGATCACCTCCCGCGGGGCCCACGCCCTGGGCGAGTGGAACACCGGTGCGCTTCCCTGGGTCGCGCGGGTAGCTGCAACGGCATCCGAGCGCCGCCAACTGCGCCTTCGTGTCCCAGTTCTGCGGCCACGAAGACCTGACCGCGTTCGTATACGTCCCGCAGACCGGCCGGTTCACGTCCGTGCGGATGCCGCTGACCGAGAAAACACTGCGACAGGCAGCCGAACAACTGCGCCGCACCTTCGACGGCGACCCTGAGGCATTCCCGCCCCAGGCACCGCCATCTGCGAGAGGGCCCTGGCGGCGCAGTCTCGCCTTCATCGAGGAGCTGGCGGACGGTCTGCTCGCCAGACTTCCCCGTGTGGCCGGCTGGGAGCGGGTGGAGTCCCTGCGGCTTGGGCCGCTGGGGAGCGCGGGTGTCTACGGCTCGAACGTGCACGGGCGCTATGCGGCCGCTGCCACGGTGGCGACGCCTGTCGGCGCGCCCGAACGGATGGTGACGCAGCGTCATGGCTCGATGCTGAACGGCAGGATGCCGGCGTCGGCGCGCGAGCAAGTACTGAGTGGAGGCGGTCGAGTGCTGTGCGCCATCGGCTTGCGTCACTTGGATCAACCCAGTTTGAGACAAGCCCGGAACCGCAAGGTCGTTCGACCCCGATTGATGCTCGGCAGCCAAGCTGGGGCGGCATGACAATGAGGCCGCCTCCATCGAACGATTGTCCTGACGCCAGGTCAGTTCTAGACCATGCACGCCGCCGAGATCGGCGATGTACGACCCCTGCGGGAGGCCGCCGAGTTGCTGAAGCCAAAGGGCCAGGTGGAGCAGGGAACGAGACTTGGACGGTATGGGTGGCGGCCCGACCGGGCAGTAGCTCAGCCGTGGGAGGCAGTAATTCCGACCGCCGAGCAGGAAGGATGCGCGCTTTTGCCAGTTCGTAGCAACCGCGGCCAGATCTCGGCCGTCTGAGAGGACGTTGAGGCCAGACGATGACGAGCGGGGTAGATGTGAGGCAACGCACCATCAACATAGGGATTGCACTCATGATGGGCGCGGTGCTGGCGGGCACCAGTGCCTGCGGCAGCGGGAGCCCGGCGAAGAGGCCCGCTGAGGGGAAGGACGGAGCGTCCGGGAAGGCGAGCACCACCCCGCCGAAACCCAAGGGACCGCCGATGCTGCTGGAGACGATCACGCCCCAGACCGGCACCACCGTCGGGGTCGCCATGCCGATCTCGGTGGTCTTCACCAATCCGGTGGCCACCAAAGCGCGGGCCGCGATCGAGAAGCACATGAAGGTGACCGCCTCTCAACCCGCCATCGGGGCCTGGCATTGGTTCGGCGACCGGCGCGTCGACTGGCGGCCCAAGACGTACTGGCCCTCCGGCACGAAGGTGAAGATCGACGCCAATCTGGAGGGAGTTGCCAACGGCAACGGCCGTTACGGCACGCACGGCTATGTCCACACCTTCACCGTCGGTGACGACGTCCGAGCGGATGTCTCCGCCACCGGCCACACCATGAAGGTCACGAAAAACGGCAACCTGCTGCGCACCTTGTCCATCAACGCGGGCAGTGCTCAGTACCCCACCTGGGACGGCACGATGGCGGTGATCGACAAGCAGAAGAAGGTCCACATGACCTCGTGCAGCGTTGGCATCAGCTGCAGCAAGGGCAGCGCCGACTACTACGACCTGACCCTCCCGTGGGACGTGCACCTCACCCAGTCCGGCACCTATGTCCACTACTCCACCGGCGACCCCAACCCGGGCAGCGGCAGCGCCCGAGGCTCGCACGGTTGCGTCCACCTGTCGCTGTCCGACGCCAAATGGTTCTACGGCCAGGTCAAACAGGGCGATCCGGTCACCGTCACGGGATCCCCGCGTGGGAAAGCCCCAGCCGACAATGGCTACGCCGCGTTCAACCTGAGCTGGGAGCAGTGGCTCAGCGGAAGCGGGGCGGGCCCTGTCAGCACGGGCTGACCTGCACGGTGGGTCTGGCTCGCGAGCCCGCGTGCATCGTTTGCCATCAGGCTCAGCATCACCGGCCCTTTGATACGCCGCGGCCCGCCGCGACCGGCTCGTCAACTGCCCTGTACGGATGGGGCGCGGCGCCGTGTGCTGTCCTTTCGCCGAGCCAGGCAATGAACGTAAGGACGAAGAGCCCCTCAACGAGCAAGGACAGGAGGCCGTACGGCGGCTCCCAACCGGCTTCGTAGTAGCCGCCGGGCAGACCGACGGTCCGCGACAGCAGAAAACCGACAATCATGCCGAGGCTGACCAGTGCCCCGGTCAGCCACGCGGCCGTGTGTCGTTTCAGGATGACGAGCGCCACTGCCACCACGAGCATGACGGCGCTTCCCACGGCGAACAGGACGCCGACGTAGAACATCTCCTCAAGATGATCGGGGACGAGGAGCGTATGCAGCACCGCGTTGCCGATGGCGCAGCACACCGCCAGTCCTTTCAATGTGACTTCGGCTGTTTGGGTGGAGTTCATCGTGACTCCGGGGGTTTGAGCTGCATCGAACAGAAGGGCACTGGGAGACGGCCTCGGGCGTGTCCTTGCTCCGCGGTTCGACGGGCACGAGCCGCATCGTAGGGCGAGCATCGCTTCCCAGGCCGCGCAGGTAGCCGGTCAGAAATGCCTGTTGGACGCCGCAGCAGAGTTACGGGACCTTGGCCGCCCTGAGGAAAGGGGAAGGGCAGTGACACAGCCGCACATGAGCAGGCGCGTCGGCCTCCGGCTCGAAACCGGACTCATCGAGCGTTTCTGCGGGCCCAATTGATTCCGCGTGCTCCGCTCCGCTGTTCGACCAGGATGTACCCGTGTGCGTGCGGCGCCGCCCGGAGGCGCCCCACGCCGGACCGTCACGCGGAGCTCTGCATCGCGGAGTTGTTGATCAGGAAGGGTTGCCTCCTGTGAATCAATACGGAGGACAGCCCTTGATGGATTGCATTTGCCGATCCTTGATACAGGTGGGTGTTCACCCTGATTCTGGCGAGGATGCCCCGGTGTTCACGCGGGGGAGGAATCGACTGTCGTTGCTGCGGCGCGGAGCGCCGCAGCGGCTCCTGTTCCAGTGGGCGCGGAGCGCCCGTATCGCGTCCCGGCGGAGCCGGGCAGCGCACCCCTCACACCCCGCATGAGGCGGGGCGGGTGGTCTGTGCGGCGCTGCGGATTGCGGGGCCGTTGGGTATCCGCAATGGGCATCGACGGGCTCAACTCTCTTGTTAGTCTGGCCATATGACGACACGGGGGTCATCTGGTGAGGATTCCGGGAATGCTCGGTTCTCCTACCGGTTGCGTGTGTCATCCACCGCGCAGGGACTGTCGGAGCAGGAGTGGACGCGGTGTCGCTGGGTGTGGAACGAGTGTGTGGGGAAGTCGAAGGCTGTGCACGAGTACAACCGCGCCCATCCGCAGGAGAAGCAGACCTGTGGTCCGGCCCAGCTGGATCGGATGCTGACCCAGGCGCGGGGGCGGATGCCGTGGCTGGCCGAGGGGTCCTCGGTGCCGCAGCAGCAGACCATCCGTGACTTCGGCCGCGCCCGCGCGAAGGCGATCAAGGATGTCAGGGCCCGGCTGCCGCTGCTGCGGCGGGCGGGGATGCCGGGGTTCAAGAAGAAGCACGAGAAGCATCCGAGTCTCAACTACACCCGCAACGGGTTCCGTTTGAAGGACTATGGGCGTCTGCACCTGGCTGGCGGCATCACGCTGGGTGTGGTCTGGTCGCGTCCCCTGCCCGCAGCCCCGACCTCGGTCCGGATCCACCGTGACGTGCTGGGTCACTGGTATGCGTGCTTCGTCGTCCCTGCCTCGCTCGAACCTCTGCCGGACACGGGCCGGGCCCTGGGGATCGACTGGGGCGTGTGCGAGCTGGCCACCACCACCTCCGACGCCCACGATCTGGCCCACCCCCACCACGGCCGTGCGGCACGGGAGAAGATCTCCCGCTACGACCGGATGATGGCCCGCCGCAATCCGAAGAAGGGCCAGGCCGCCTCCCGCGGCTACCGGCAAGCGAAGAAGCAGCGGGCCAAGGCGTATGAGAAGGCCGCCCGCCAACGCCAGGACACGGGAAGGAAGTGGGCGAAGAAGGCTGTGCGGGATCATGATGTCCTCGCGGTGGAGGACTTCAAGCCGAAGTTCCTCGCCAAGAGCAGCATGGCCCGTAAGGCCGCGGACGCCGCCATCGGCGCCACCAAGCAAGCCTTGCTCGAGATGGCCCGCAAGCACGGCCGGATCGTGCACCTGGTACATCCGGCGAACACCACGATGGACTGCGCGCAGTGCGGAGCGAGAGCCAAGCACGCCCTGCCGCTGGGTGAACGCACCTACACCTGCACCGCCTGCGGAGCCTCGTCCCCCCGGGACAAGAACTCCGCGCGCGTGATGCTCGTCCGGGCAGGCCTGGACCCGGCTGACGCTGAGGGCACAAGACCAGGCGGAACGCAGTTCCGCCGGGCAGCCTGAGTCAGGAATCCCCTTCGTTTACGAAGGGGAGCCAACAGGACTCGGACGGCACCCAGCGTGAGCTCGGGAAAAGGGCCTAAATTCCCGGTCGAGGGTTTCAGGGTCTTCCCCTCGCTCTTCCGGATCTCCTGGTCGAGGTCAGGCGGGGCGGCTTCCCGGGAGCGGAAGACTTTTGGGTGGACGGCTGGCCACGCACCAGCGGCGCTTGAGGCCAACACCCGGTCGCGTCGTTACCGGCACCGAGGCCGAACTCCGGCGTCGCTCTGGCTGTCGCCCTTCATGGCCATGAGCAGCCGCTGGGCGTCCTTCTGGTGCCTTGCTGGCGCGTACCGCGTGATCAGATTCATGGCGCGGGGTCAGCTCTGTTCGTTCTTCGTCCACGTTCGGAGTTCAGATGCGCGTGATGCGGCCGCCGGTGAGGCTGAACGCCGCCACGGTCACGGTGACGCCGGCGTGCTGGGCGACGAGGCCGGGCTGGCCGTTGATCGTCCGCTCCAGGAGTGTCAGCCCAGGGGCTTTGTCGGCGATGTGGATCAGGTACTGGGCGATGTGCTCGCTGCCCCCGACCGGGCGGAGGACGGTGCCGACCAGTCCGCCGCCGTCGGCGATCACCGTGGCGTCGGGGTCGAGGAGATCGACGAGGGCCTCGATGTCCCTGGCTTCCCACGCCTCTTTGAAATGCCGCACCAGACCGGCCTGGCCGACGATTCTGGCGACCTCGGCGAAGGGGTACCGGAAGACGCCATGGAGGATGAACGCCACGCGTTCGGCTGGCGTCATCGACTCCAGTACGACGAGGAAGGTCATGTTCACCGACTCGTCCAGGGTGACCCGGTCGGCGGGGTCGACTGGCTCGAACCCGCCGCCGCCCGCCGGCCCGCTGATCCACTCCGTACGGTCGGGCAGCGGCTCGGGTATCCATTCGCTGACGCAGCGCTCGCGCCGGACCCGCGCCGAGCCGGGATAGCCGAGCCGCTCAGGCGTCAGCGAGATGGCGCGCTGCGCCACGCGCCTGGTCGACCAAGGGTCGGAGCGCTGGATTCCGGTGGTGGCGGCCCACGCGTCCCGTTGATGAGTTGCTGACGCCGGTGGTCGCCGTGGGCGCTCGACGCATGCCTGGAGAACTTCGGGGCGCCTCAGGGCGATATCTCCGGTAATGTCGAGTTAGTCGTTCAATTTGATACTTTATCTAGACTTGACTGATTCCAGTTTGGCCGTAGTTTGGGATGAGAGTTTGCATCCGTCTCCCGAAGGCCGTCATGGAACGCACAGTCGCTGAAGAGTCCCACCGCTGGGGAGCAGTCGCCGATGTGGCCGCTCTTGGCCCTGGCCTGCCCGTGTCCGCCGCTGGGATGTGTGTGGAGTCGTTCGTGGGCGGGCCGTGGGCTCTGCCGTGGTCGCTGGCCGCGTGCGGCGTGGCGCGCAGAGCGATACGTGACGTACTGCCTCGGTGGGGTCTTGGAGAGCTCGTGGCGACCGCCGAGTTGCTGGTCAGTGAGCTGGTGGGTAACGCGCTGCTGCATGGTGCCGGCCCGCTGTGCCTGACCCTGGAGTGGGTGTCGGACATGCGCTGTCTGGTCGGTGACGGTTCTTCGCAGCCTCCTCGGCTGACGGAAGCCGGCCTGGAGGATGAGGGAGGCCGAGGACTGGCGCTCGTGGACATGCTGGCCACACGGTGGGGCCATGAGCGGGCACCGGTGGGGAAGAACGTGTGGTTCGAGCTGTCCACTGGCGCGGACCCCTCTGGCCTGGAGCAAATGAACCCCTCGGGGATGGGGCATGACGGCCTGGAGGGGCTGGAGATCCATGGCGTTGAGGCCCTGGAGGGCGACAGAAGGAGTGAGGCGGCATGACGCCCGCGACGACTGGCGCGGAGCCCATGGCGCAGGCGGTGGGACAGTTGCGTGGGGCCGGTCTACGGGTGACGGCCCAGCGCATGGCCGTGCTGATGGTGGTGTCCGAGTCGCAGGGCCATCTCGACGCCGACACTGTGCGTGAGCGGGCTCAACAGGTGACGGGGCGCCTTTCCTTGCAGGCGACCTACAACGTCTTGAGCGCGCTCACCGATGCCGGTCTGGTGCGGTGTACGCAGATTGCCGGTCATCCGGCCCGCTATGAGACCGAGCGTCGCGACAATCATCACCATTTCGTCTGCTGCCGTTGTGGCGAGATCCGTGATGTCGAGTGCGCGGTGGGTGCGGCTCCGTGCATGGAGCCGCAACTGCCCGAGGGGTATTTCACCCAGGAGGCCGCCGTGACCTTCTGGGGCTTGTGCCCCGGCTGTCAGGCGGTGTCCCAGGCGTCCTGACCGCGCTCGGCTTTTGCCCGCAGCCCGGTTTTCGCATCGGACGGGTCCAGCACCCCGGCCGCGGCGGGGCGCCGCGAGGGCATCGCACAGCAGGGTGCTGCGCGAAGGTGCCGTAACGGCTGTTGCCCGATCTCCGCCGGCAGGGTCGTGCTCCGTGCCGCCCGGGCGACCGCCCGTCCCGGTTTCCGAGTTTTTCCGAGGCCCGTTCCGGCACCGGCCGGGTAGGTCACCTCGCCTGGCAGATCGCCCTCGCCCAGCAGCGGGCGCCCCTGAGGCCTTAGCACGGTCCGTCTACCGCTCGACGGCGTTATCGGTCGGTTTCTTTCGGATACGCGCGTGGGGTGGGCATGTTTCTTGGGCGGTGCCGTTCTGTCATGTGGGGGTGGGGGTGGGGGTGGGGGTGGGGGTGGGGGTGTGCGGTGGGGAGGTGTGGGCTTGTCCTGGGGGCAGTGGTTGTTCTGCCCAGATGGTTTTGCCTTGGGGGGTGTAGCGGGTTCCCCATCGTTGGGCGACGTGGGCGACGAGGAAGAGCCCGCGTCCGCCTTCGTCGGTGCTGAGGGGGCGGCGTAGGTGTGGTGAGGTGTTGCTGCTGTCGGACACCTCGCAGATGAGGGTGCGTTCTCGGATCAGGCGGAGGCTGATGGGCTGGGAGGCGTGCCTGATCGCGTTGGTGACGAGTTCGCTGACGATGAGTTCGGTGGTGAATGCGACGTCTTCGAGGTTCCAGGCGGCCAGTTGCCGGTTGGCCATCTGTCGGATGGTGTGGACGGCTGAGGGGACGGCGGGTACGTCCCAGGAGGCGACGTCGTCGGTGCTGAGAGCGCGGGTTCGGGCGACGAGGAAGGCGACGTCGTCGCGTGGGTGCTCGGGCAGCAGCATCCGCACCATGGTGTTGCAGATTTCGTCGAGTGGGCGGTCGGGGTGGGCCAGCGCGAAGCAGAGCCGTTCGAAGCCGACGTCCACATCGCGGTCGGAGGCTTCGATGAGGCCGTCGGTGTAGAAGGCGATCACGCTTCCTTCCTCGACGTCGATCTCGGCGCATTCGAAGGGCAGGCCGCCCAGTCCGAGCGGTGGCCCGGCGGGTATGTCGGGGAATTCCACCGGTTCACTCAGGTGAGCTATGGCGGGGCTGGGATGTCCGGCCCGTGCCACGGTGAGCTTGCGCGAGATGGGGTCGTAGACGGCATACACGCAGGTCCCGCCGATGACCTGGGTGTCGTTGGCGGCATCGGCTTCGTCTGCGAGTCGGATCACCAGGTCGTCGAGGCGCGCCAGGAGTTCGTCGGGGGACAGGTCGAGGTCGGCGAGTGTCTGCACGGCGGTGCGCAGCCGGCCCATGGTGGCCGCGGCGTGGATACCGTGTCCGACGACGTCCCCGACGACCAGGGCGACCCGTGCACCCGACAGCGGGATGACGTCGAACCAGTCCCCGCCGACCCCGGCTTCGGTGTCGGCGGGAATGTAGCGGTAGGCCGCCTCCACCGCGCTCTGCTCGGGCAGGCCGTGGGGGAGCAGGCTGTGCTGGAGGGCCAGTGCGGTGTTGTGCTCGCGAGTGAAACGTCTGGCGTTCTCGATGCAGACGGCCGCGCGGGCTGCCAGTTCTTCGACGAGAAGCTGGTCGTCGTCGTCGAAGGGCTCCGGAGACTTCCAGCGCAGCAACGTGGCCACGCCCATGGTCACACCTCGGGCCTGGAGGGGGACGACCAGGTGGGAATGCACACCCAGAACGCGCAGCTTTGCCGTGCGCAGCGGGTCCTGTGCCAGCCACGTCGTCGACTCGTCGATGACCGGGTCGCGGATCGAGCGACCGGTGTCCAGGCACAGGCTCTGCGGGGAGGCGGGCGGGTAGCGGGTGGGGTCACCGGCCGTGACCACGACCTCGGGCTGATCTTCCTGGATCGAGAGGTGCGCTGCGCGTCGCAACACGGTCGCGCCGTCCACCGCGACGGGCGCGAGTTCACGGGCCGCCAAAACCGTTTCCAACAGGTCGACCGCGACGAAGTCGGCGACTTGGGGCACCACGATCTCGGCCAGCTCGCGCACGGTCCGGTCCAGGTCCAGGGTGGTGCCGATACGGCTGCTCGCCTCGTTCACCAGGGCGAGTCGCCGCCGGGCGCGGTCTTGGTCGGTGACGTCCACCGCGGTGTGGCACACGCCCAGGACGCGGCTGGTGCGGTCCTGCAACCGGAAGGACGCGCAGAGCCTGACGCGCTCACGGTCCCCTCGCAGGAGCTCGCCCGGTTCAGGCACGGCATGCTGGAACGTCAGCAGCGTCTGCCCGCCGTCCAGTGCCTGCCTGGCCTGCCACTCGAGGGTGGATTCGGCCGCTCCGGGCACGGCCTGCCCCACTTTGCGGCCGACGCGCTGCTGGGCGGCCACGCCGTCCATGCGTTCCAGCACGCGGTTGACCAACTGGTACCGCAGCTCGGTGTCCACCACCGCTATCCCTATGGGCGACTGGCCGAGCAGGCCGTGCAGCACTGCCTGGTGCAGTTCCCACCTGCGCAGCGAGCTCACCTCGCTGACCACCGCAAGCCAGCTTCGACCCTCACCAGCGTCCTGCAGCGGGCACGTGCGCAATGCCAGCTCAACTCGGTGGCCGGCGCGATGCCTGGCGGCGACCAGGCCTTCCCAGCTGCTGCCCGCACGCCACGGCTCGGACACAGCGGACGCGAGGTCTGCTCCGCCGGCCAGCAGCGAGGCGGCAGACCGCCCCAGAACCTCGCATGCCCGGTAGCCGAGCAGCGCCTGCGCGCCCTTGCTCCATCGCTCGATCAGACCGTGCGCGTCAATGCCGACCACAGCCGCACGGGTGATGTCGAACGGCTCAGCGAGGTATTCGTACGCCGTACCCTCTGTCGCCATGGTGCGGATCCCCTCGAGGGGCCTAGTCCATAGCACCACAGTCTCACGCCGGTCCATGGCCTTGCGCGGGCACCGTGCCTCCTACGCGGCGCTGCCGCGTCGGCTGCCCTGGGCGCCCGCCTCGCCGGCGAGAGGGCCGAGGACGTCGTCCGCGACGTGCGGAGGCTGCTCGGCGCTGGGCCTTCGCCATGGATCGTGTCGAACGGGCTGTGGGACCACTCCTCACGGGGCCCTGGCCGGCTCACCGTCGGCCAGGGGCCCCTTCTGGACCCGGATGTGCCGTGGCAGCGTCTTTTGGCCCGTGCCCGTCCCTGCTGTCATTCGGCCCTCGACCGAGCGGGTGCCTTCCGGCGTGCCGCTCGGTGGCTTGATGCGAACGGTCGCGGACGCCTCCTAGCCTCGGCGACATGCTGGGGCTTCCTGCTCATGTCCGTGCCTGTCTGTTCGACCTCGACGGTGTACTCACCCAGACTGCGAAGGTGCACGCGGTCGCCTGGAAGGAGATGTTCGACGGCTATCTCCGTGAGCGGGCGACACGTGAGGGGACCGAGTTCGTGCCCTTCGACGCGGTGGACGACTACGACGAGTATGTGGACGGGCGGCCCCGTGAGGACGGCGTGCGCACGTTCCTGGCCGCACGTGGCGTGCACCTGCCCGAGGGAGCGCCGGACGACCCGGCGGAGGCGGAGACGGTGAACGGACTGGGCAACCGCAAGAACGACCTGGTGATGCGGCGGATCCGCGAGGACGGGGTGGAACCCTACGAGGGCTCGGTCCGCTTCGTTCACGCGGCGCGGGAGGCCGGCCTGCGCCGCGCGGTGGTGTCGTCCAGCGCCAACTGCCGGGACGTCCTGGTAGCGGCCGGCATCGAGGACCTGTTCGAGGAACGGATCGACGGAGTGGTGGCGCGCGAGCGCCATCTGCGCGGCAAGCCCGCCCCGGACACCTACCTGGAGGCGGCCCGCAGGCTCGGAACGGATCCGGACGAGGCCGCGGTGTTCGAAGACGCCCTGGCCGGCGTCGAGGCCGGGCGAGCGGGACGGTTCGGCGTGGTCGTGGGCGTCGACAGGGTGGGTCAGGCGGATCAGCTGCGGGCGCACGGGGCGGACCTTGTGGTCCGTGACCTGGCTGACCTTCTGGAGTCGCGATGATCAGCCATCCCAGCTTCACGGTCGAGCCGTGGTGCCTGCGTGAGACCGAGCTGAACCTGGACGTGCTCGCCCAGAGCGAATCGGTGTTCGCGCTGTCCAACGGGCACATCGGGTGGCGCGGCAATCTCGACGAGGGAGAGCCCCACGGGCTGCCCGGCGCCTACCTCAACGGCGTCTACGAGCAGCATCCGCTGCCCTATGCGGAAGCGGGCTACGGATATCCCGAGTCCGGCCAGACGATGATCAATATCACCAACGGCAAGGTCATCCGGCTGCTGGTCGACGACCACCCGTGCGATCTGCGCTACGGTCATCTGCTGGCGCACGAGCGGGTCCTCGACTTCCAGTCCGGTGTTCTCAGCCGCTCGGTGCGGTGGACATCGCCCGGCGGCCGCACGGTCCGGATCACCTCACAGCGGCTCGTGTCCTTCACCCAACGCGCGGTGGCCGCGGTCGTGTACGAGGTCGAGCCGATTGACGGACCGACCACGGTGGCCGTGCAGTCCGAGCTGGTGGCCAACGAACAACTGCCGCGCCTCGAGGGCGACCCGCGCGTGGCTGCGGCGATCGAGTCCCCCCTGAATGCCGAGGAGCACTTCGCCCAGGACACCCGCCTGCGGCTCGTGCATTGCACCGCCCGCAGCGGACTGCGGGTGGCAGCGGCGGCCGACCATCTCGTCGAGGGTCCCGAGAGCACGCGCTGGACGGCGCAGAGCGAGCCCGATGTCAGCCGTCTGACGGTGACCGCGGACCTGGTGCCCGGGCAGCCGCTGCGGCTGGTCAAGTTCGTGGCATACGGCTGGTCGGGTGAGCGCTCGCTGCCGGCTGTGCACGATCAGGTGGACGGAGCCGTGGCGGGTGCGGTCAGCACGGGCTGGGACGGGCTGGTCGCCGCCCAACGGGCGTACCTGGACCGCTTCTGGGCCGGCGCGGACGTCGAGGTCGAGGGCGACGCGCAGATCCAGCAGGCCGTGCGGTTTGCTCTCTTCCACGTGCTCCAGGCCGCGGCCCGCGGCGAGAACCGGGCCATTCCCGCGAAAGGCCTGACCGGAACCGGTTACGACGGGCACTCCTTCTGGGACACCGAGTCCTACGTGCTGCCGGTCCTGACGTTCACCGCGCCGCAGGCCGTCGCTTCGGCACTGAGATGGCGGCACGGGATGCTACCGGCGGCCAGGGAACGGGCGGGCCAGCTGGGCCTGGCGGGAGCGGCGTTCCCCTGGCGGACCATCGACGGTGCCGAGAGTTCCGCCTACTGGCCGGCCGGCACGGCCGCCTTCCACATCAACGCCGACATCGCCACGGCCGTCGTCCGGTACGTCATGGTGACCGGGGACGAGGACTTCGAGCGCCGCGAGGGGCTCGACCTCCTCGTGGACACCGCTCGGCTGTGGCGCTCCCTCGGCCACCACGACGCGGAAGGCGTCTTCCACATCGACGGGGTCACCGGACCCGACGAGTACAGCGCCGTCGCCCGCGACAACCTGTACACCAACCTGCTGGCCCGGCAGAACCTGCTCGCCGCGGCGGAAGTGGCCACGCGTCATCCGGACCGGTCCGCAGAACTCGGTGTCGACGACGAGGAGACCGCCGTATGGCGGGACGCCGCGGCTCGCATGGCGGTGCCGTACAACGAGTCTCTCGGCGTGCACGAACAGTCGGCCGGGTTCACGAGTTTCCAGCACTGGGACTTCGAGGCGACCCCGCCCGAGAACTACCCACTGCTGCTGCACTATCCCTACTTCGACCTGTATCGCAAGCAGGTGGTGAAGCAGGCCGATCTGGTGCTGGCGATGTTGGAGTGCCCGCACATCTTCTCCGACGAGGAGAAGGCGCGCAATTTCGCCTACTACGACGCGCTCACCGTCCGCGACTCCTCCCTGTCGGCGTGCTGCCAGGCGGTGCTCGCCGCCGAGACCGGGCACCTGCGGCTGGCTTACGCCTACCTCGGAGAGGCGGCGCTGATGGACCTGGACGATCTGGAGCACAACACCCGTGACGGGCTGCACATCGCCTCCCTCGCCGGGACCTGGATCGCCCTGGTCGAGGGTTTCGGCGGCATGCGCCGGTACATCGGCGAGGGGGGAAAGCCGGACCTGCTGGCGTTCGCACCGCGCCTGCCGGAAGCGCTGTCAAAGGTGGCGTTCACGGTGCTGGGACGCGGACGCCGGCTGAAGGTGGACATCGGCCCGTCCCATACGCGTTACCAGCTGGTGGAAGGTGAACCGTTGGTCGTGCTGCATCACGGGGAACAGGTGACCGTGACGACCGACGCTCCGGTGGACCAGCCGATGCCCCCCGTGCCCGTGCGTCCCGAGCCCCAGCAGCCGCCGGGCCGCCGTCCGGCGGGCCTGCCGGCTGGGGAGGAGCAGCAAGCGGAGACACCGGACTAGGTGTGCGGATCGGGCCGGTTGGTGACGCTGCCGGTTCCGATGTCCCATGCTCGGTGCCCGACACCCCGGGCAGCGGACGCACCCGTCCCGGACGGTACGGCCCCCCGGACTCCCTTGGCCCCGACGACGGGCCGACCGGCACCCATCCCAGCGACCCGTCATCGGCAGACCTCCTGGCAACGACCTGGGCCTCACGACTCAAGGCCGCCAGCCTGCGGCGTCTCCCATTGCCGGGATCTGACCTGGACAGCATCACCGTTGCCCGGCTCCACCAGGCCGTACCCGTCGGCAACTTCTCCATCGCGCACGTCGCGCAGGCTCTGAATACCACCACGGCGCACGTCATCTACCTGCTGTCCCGGCCCCCGGTCGCCTGGAGCCCGCCCTGGCTCCGTCGCACCCAGCACACGGCCACCCGCATCGGAAAATGGCGCATCTGGTACGAGCACGACCACATGTCGCTCCAGGACATCGCGGACCGGGAAGGAGCGAGCCTCGCCACCGTGCGCCCGGCACTGCTCAAGAACGACGTCCCGCTCCGCCCGCGGGCTCCTGTCCCACCGCCTGCGAAGGAGATGAGGCATCCCGGCTCCCCCGCGGGCCGGCCCGGCTTCTGTCCGGGCACTGAGACTCATGTCGCGTGACGTCCCGTGCGACAACCGAGGGACCCGAACGGCGGGTGATCGCACTGGCTGGGCAGCCAGTTGCTTGGTCGTATTCGGTTATCTTCAGCCCGGTTGGAAGAACGCGAGCATTTTCCGGCTGGCGTCCGGCGACATCAGGATTTTCTGGATGCGCGCGGACTGCCGACCGGCGGCGCTGGTGCGTTCGAACATCTCGCGTTCGTATTCCTTGGCGGCGGCGGGAAAGCTGTCCGGATGCGCGGCCAGCGCGAGGCCGAGCAAGGCGCCGTCGAGCAGCGCCATGTTGGCGCCCTGACCCACCGGCGGCATCAGGTGCGCGGCGTCGCCGAGCAGCGTGACGCCTGGCTTCGACGGCCAGGTCAGGCCGACCGGGAGCGTGGTGATCGACCGTGGCAGGACCGTGTGGTCGCATGCGGCGATCAGTGCGGTGAACCGTGAGTCCCAGCCGTTGAACAGGTCGATCAGCCGCGCCCGGGCGGCGGCGGGGTCGTCGAAGGGGATTCCGCTGGTCTCGAACCAGTCCTCGGCGGTGCAGAAGCTGAGGTAGATGCGTACGCGGCCGTCGCCGTTGCGCTGCGCCGACAGGGATTGTCCGTTGCCGAGCACCCAGTAGTTGCCGCGCCCAACCATCGCCGCGAGATCGGGATGGGTGCGGTCGATGTCGGGGATGCCAAGCTCAACGACGTTTTGGCCGGTGTGCGTTGGTCGGGCGTCGGTGAGCAGTGCGCGAACCAGGGAGTCCGCGCCGTCGGCGCCGACCAACAGGTCATACGTCGCGCTACTGCCGTCGGCGAAGTGCAGCAGCCCCTTGTCGGCGTGCTCGAACGCGTGCCCCCAACGCACCGCGTGCTCGGGCAGCGAATTCAGCAGCAGGTTACGCAGATCGGCACGGTCGACCTCGGGTCGATCGAGCGGGGCGTCCTCGGGCGTATCCTCCTGCAGCAGCAGGGTGCCATCCGGCTCAAGTAGGCGCAGGTCCTGGCCTTCACGACGGGCAATCGCGCGGAACTCGTCGGTCAGGCCGGCCTCGCGCATCGCCCGTTGGCCGGTCCCGGCGTGCAGGTCGAGCATGCCGCCCTGACCGCGCGCGTCGCGCGACGGTTCGCGTTCGTACACGACGGCGTCGATGCCGTTCACGTGCAGCACACGAGCAAGGGCCAGGCCGCCCAAGCCGGCTCCAACGATCGTGATGGTCACGGTTGCCTCCGATTCACCGTATTGCCTGCTCGCGAGAGATCGACCCGTGGTGCGCGCGGGCCACCACCGGTGGGGCGCCGAACGAGATCCCGGACTCGCCGATCGCCTCGGCCGGGCCGGGAACCTGGCCGGCTGGCCGGCCTCGGCCCGGCGCGGCGACCAGTTCGTTTCAGCCGGGCGGTGAGCCGCTCGGCAAGCCGGCGGGAGTTCGCGAACACGATCGTCGACCGATGTTCGCCGGCCAGCGCGAGAATCCGCTGCTCGGCATCCGGCCCGATGGACGACCGCTGCTCCGGTCCCGCCGCCGAGCCGGACACCTTGCCGGTGCCCTTCCCGAGCGTGGCCATGTCCGCGACCGGGACCTCCACTTGCAGCCGGACCGATTTCCGGTTCGCCGGCCGCACGATCTTGACCGGCTGCTCGACGGCGAGGAAGGTGCTCACCTCCTCGACCGGCCGGGTCGTCGCGGACAGGCCGATCCGCTGTGCCTCGGTGGGTGCGGCGAACGCGCCTGTGAACGACACCCTGGTGGCCGGCGAGAACGGCGCCGGCGCATCGTCGCTCGCCACGCCCCCGTCCTCGCCACTCCCATCGACCGGTTCCGGCCCGCTGATCAGCCGGTTCACCGGCGGAGCCGGGGCGCGAGCACCGTGCGCACGACCTTGGCCACCTTGCTCGCGGCGGATCCGTCCTCTTCTTCGGGTTCCGGTTCCAGCACGCGCTGGATCTGCAGCAGCAGCTGGTTGGTGGACCGCCAGAGCGGGACGAACATGCCGGCGACCGGCCCGACACCCTGGATCGGGCCGCCGGACAGCTCGGTAACCTTCTTGGCGATCGTGACCGTCGCCGGGTCCCGCAGGATCAGGTGCACCTCATCGTCGACCAGCCGGATTTCCATCTTGCGCGCGGCGGCTTCCTCCGGGTTCGCGTCCGTGGTCGTCTCCGGATCCAATTCGTCGATCTTGGCGGCGACCGCGCCCGGGTCGACCCCGAGTTCGCGCAGCACCCTGGCCGCCATGCTGTTCTCCGCCCGCAGCATCGCCTCAAGCAGGTGATGGCTGCCGACCGGTGCGCCACCGGCCAGCGCGCCGGCGGCGGACACGGTGTCCTCGGTGGCAGGTGTGCCGGCCGGCCATGGGCTGGCTGCGACGTCCTGCGATCCCTCCAATGAGGCCATCACCGCGGCACGGATCTTGCTGATCGGACTGATCCGCTCGGCAAGCACCTTCGCGCCGACGCCCTCACCTTCCCTGACCAGGGCGAGCAGGATGTGTTCCGTACCGATGTAGGTGTGGTGCAGTTGCTGCGCCTCGCGCAGGGCGAGGTCCAGCGTCTTCTTCGCGCTCGGCGCGAACGGGATATGGCCGCTCAGCTCCTGCGTGCCGGGCTTGACCACCGCGGCGATATCGGCCTGCGCCGTCTCCTTGTCGTACCCGAGCTGGTGCAGAACTTTCGCCGCCATGCTGTCCCGCGCGTCGAGCAGCCCCAACAGGATGTGCTCCGTGCCGATGTAGTTGTGCTTGAGCAGCCTCGCCTCCTCCTGAGCCGTGACGACCACCTTGCGGGCTTTCACCGTGAACCTTTCAAATGACATGATTCCAGGGTCTCAACCATGTCAATACAGTGTTATTGATAGGGTCACCATGCCAAAGGGAGGGTGTGATGGAGACACCGTCGGATTGGGAGAACCGGCTCGCGCGCTGGCAGAATGAGCTGGAGCTGTTCGAGCAGCTGGACGAGACACCCTGGGTCACGCTGGCCAAGGCGGAAGCCGAGACCGGCGTTTCCCGCTCGGCCCTGCGGTCCTGGTACCGCAATGGCGAGATCCAGTCCCGGCTGGTGGACGGCCCGAACGGGCCGCAGCGCCTGGTCCGGCTGGACGCGGTGATCGAGCGCGCCGCCGCGTCACCGCGCATTCAACGCAGGGCGGAACGGGAAGTCAGCCTGGAAGCCCAAGTCACCCTGCTACAGCACCGGGTTGACCAGCTTGAGCTGCGACTGGCCGCGCTGGAGCGGAAGTGATCGGCGCGAGCAGCGCCGCGCCATCGGCCCGGAACGGTGCCACCGTCGCCGGATCCGCCTGCTCCTCCACGACCAGGGTGTAGGGCCGGTCCAGCGGCGCCCAGTAGGGGAACGGGGTGACACCGAGCTTGGAGTGCTCGGCCAGCACCCCCGCGGATAGACTGCTCGTCCTTCAGCAGCGTGCAATGCTCAACCAGCTCGTCAACATCAACGATGCACATGGACCAACGGTCGGGTGGCCGGAGGGAAGTGGCTTAATTATGGATGAGGAAGTCCGCCGCTTCCCGTGTCCTGTGCTTGCGGTGGAACGTCTGTTCCTGTGCCGCCCACAGTGGCCACATCGGGGCCGTGGAGAGACCGTCCCTGGATTCCACGCGTGCGCGGCGCTGCGGCGTGGTTGCCTCCACCCAGATCGTGGAGCGGAGGTACGGGGCCGATTGCAGGCTGTACGAACCGACGCCCTCTACGATCAGCGGTCCGCCGGGGCTAATCGTGTGGGTCTCGGCGAATTCCCCCGTGTACCAGTCGTATCTGCGCCAGATTGCCGGGCGGGACTCCGCCAGTGGGCGCAGTATCCAGTCGACGAGATATTGCGCACCCTGCTCCAGGCCCGTCCAGCCCGGATAGATGTTGTCCATGTGAAATACGGCGGCCCCTGACTGGGTTGCGATGCACGCGGCCAATGTCGTCTTCCCAGCCCCGGACGAACCGTCGATGGCCAGTACGAAATCCGGCCGGCCAGAGGAGTCATGTACGGCGTCCGCGATCCGCACGGCGGACTCGTGCATCTCCCAGGAGATGCACGAGCAGCTTCCGAGGTGAATGCTTGCCGGCGGTTCCATAGCACTCGACAAGATCCACCCCTTTACCACGGCCGCCCCGTGGCTCCAACGTCCCATAGGGGCCAGGTGTGTTCAAGACGATCCTGGTCGACGGCGCGGTGAACGCGCGCCGTTGAGGGCAGCGGTGAAGCAGGCGAACAGCTCGACCCGGTCCGCCGGCCGGCAGTCCCGCAGCACCCGTAGGAACCCACAGGTCAGGGCTGCGAGACGGACGGTTGTACAAACCGCAGCTGCGATGATCAGCAGTAGATTCCAGGTGTCCACGATCTTGCCCTCCACGCCTGTGCCCGACTCCTCGCCCTCAACATGCCGCCGTCCCACCCTCCGCACGCGGCTTGGGACAGCCCCGGACAGCCCGGATACTCGGTGCTACCGCCGGGACGTATCAGGATGGCCCGGGCAGCTCAGGGATGCCGCTGCGCGGGGCAGTTGCTGGGTTGCTGGGAGGGAGGGTGCAGGCGGAGCGGGAGACACTGCTTTCTCACCGCTTCGATCCCGCGCCCCGCGCTTCCGCGGCGAAGGCACCGGAAACTCGACGGTCGGAGCCGCCACGTTGGGATGTTTCGGAACGCCCTGACCGCGTAGCCCGATACCTATTCGGGGAAGGAGTAATGCGGAACAGGTGCAGGGCTCGGACGGGGGACGTTGCCAATGGGGGATATGCAGCGCACGAGAATGCTGATGTCGTTCATGGACGACCTCTGTGCCATGAAGCGCCTGGTCGGCGTCTCGTACGAGCGAATTGAGCAGCTGTCGGAGCGGCAGCTCCGCGAGGGGAGACGGCTTAATCCCGTCGGCTCAGCAGGCATGCAGGTACTTGCCCGCACCACCACTCATCGCATGCTCAAGAACGGCGACGTGTCTGTCGCCGACCGTCCCCGCGTCATGATGTTCGTCGCGGTCTGCCTGCAGGCCGCAGAGGAGCGAGGCGTCCCATTGCCCGCCGACTGGCGGGACGCAGACCGGTGGGCCCGCAGATGGTCGATGCTGGTGTCGGAGTCCCTGTCGAAAACCGCCCGCCCGGTCGCCAATGGCTGGGGCGACGAACAGGACGACGACGGCTCGGGGGAGGGCGATGCCGCAGGGCTGGTGCGGCTGGCCCCGGTGGAGCAACTCTGGCCCGCCCGTAAGCCGGAGATCGGGGAGCTGGCCACGGCGATCCGGCATCTGGGGCGCTCGGGCCGTCCGGAGGCGGCCGCCTCGCACGCCAACGAACTCGTCCAGCGCTGCGCCCAGCGGCTCGGAGGTGACCATCTGGGCACGCTCGCCGCTCGGCAGGCCGCGGCGTACTGGGCCGGGGAGGCGGGTCGGATGAGGGAGGCGGTCCAGCTGACCAAAGCCGTTCGTGAAGACTCCCGCCAGATGCTCGGCGCCGACTCGCCTTACACCCGTCTGACTGAGCGGCGGCTCGTCTACTGGGTGGGCACCGCCGGCGACTGGACCGGCGCCTGGCATCATGCCAACAGGCTGCTCACGCGTTGGGAAGGCGATCCGGCTGTGGACGCTCTGGATCTCAGCCTGGCCCGGATCGACGCGCTGTATGCGGCCGCCCAAATCAGGGGCTGGAACTCGGCGGTCCACTACCTCCGCCATGAGATCCCCGGCCTGTCCGAACTGTTAGGACCGCACCACCCAATAGTTCTGTGGGTGCGAGCCAGCGTCGTCGAGGGCCTGATCCGCTGCGGTGAGACGGCGGAGGCTACCGACTGCGCCGTCAATCTGGTGGAGGACACCGAAGGGCGGTTCGGCGCGGACCACCAGCGGGTCCTGTGGGCCCGGTCGGCGCTGATCTCCGTGCTGCGCGGGTCGCAACGCCTGTCCGAGATGGTCGACGTCGCGCGCGTCAACGCCGCGGAGGCGGACCGTATCCTCGGGTATCTACACCCCGAGGCAGTGAAGATCAAACTCACCTATGTCGAATCGCTACACGACGACGGTGCTGTCATCGAGGCCCAGGAAATCGGTCACGAACTCCTGGCGACGGCGAACGCCTGCATGGGTTGGGACAGTCTCAGCATGCTGCGCATCCGGCTCGCCCTGTTGAAGACCGGCGCGACGGATGTCGTCGGCAGTCGTCCGGCCGTGGATGCAACCCCTGAGAGCCTGCATACAGACGCCCGTCGACTGCTTGGGCCGGACCACGAAGTCACGCTCAGGGTCCGGCTGTTACAGGTGTCCCGCGGTAGCCCTCGAGATCGGGTACAGCGTCTCGCCGAACTGGCCGAGGATTGTGTCCGGGTGCTCGGCATCGGTCACCCGCTCACCGCGGAGGTCCAGGTGGCATCCGAGGCCGCGCCCGACGCCCTCTGAGAACCAAGTCCGGGTAGGTGCGCGTCTCGTCATGGCGATTTGCCGTGCATGCTCTGGCGTGCCTGGCTCCGCCGACCTCCTTCGGGAACGCCACCGGAGTGCTGTCGACGAAGCGCTTCGCGGGCTGAACGCGCGATGGGCCTCGCGTTGACGGAGCTTGCAAATAGGAGTGAAAGGTGGGTAGTTGGCCGAATTGTGAGCCGACTTGGACCCATCCCTGTGGCTTACGCGCGGCTCTACGCTCGTCCGGTGTCCGAATGCTCGCAGCCAGGCGTCAGCGCCGTCACTCGGGGGAGACCGTGGACGTCCCGACGTTGATCCTGTTGGGGGCGGCGGGTGGTCTGCTGCGTGGGGCCCTGGACCTGTACACCCGGTTCGTGTCCTGGCAGGCCGATCGCCGCGCCCATCGGCAGTTGACCGCGGCAGGCACGGCACAGGGGCAAGCCCCGCGGTTCCAGGCATACTTCGACCCCGTCGTTGACATCGTCGCGGCCGTCGTACACAGCGTGCTGGGAGCCGGGGCCGCGGTGCTGTTCGGTACCGCAGGACAGATCAAAGGTGAATACGCCGCCCTCGTCGTCGGTATGTCGGCGCCCATGCTGCTCGCCCAACTGGGCCGCATCCAGACGGTGAACGAGGCAGTGACGGGCGACCGGCAGTCGGCCGGGGTGGCGGAGGCCGAGGTGCCTTCGACTGCCGGTGCCGAGGGCGGAGCGAACGGCTCCGGAGCTGAAGAAGCCCCGGGTGCAGCAGCCGCCGTAGCACCGTCCGCTCCTCTGCCCCGAACGGAGCCGCCGCCAGCCCCCTCCGCGTCGTCCCCCGCGGACCCGGTCCAGCTCCCCGCCCGTGCCGAAAGCCCGCCGCCCCCCGCGCGGCCGATGCCTTCGCCCAGGCCGCCTGCCGCTGTCGCGGACGCTCGCACGCCGGAGCCCGCACCTGGCGAGCTCCCCGCGGACCGAACACGGCTCCCGGATCCCACGCGCCCCGGGGACGCTCCCATCCCCTCGGACCCTCCCGACGGAACGGGATCTGGCTTCGATGGCCGAGGCGCGCCACGATGGCGGCAGGGGCCGGCGATAGGGGAGGAGGGGCTGTGAACGACGCTCCCCGGCTGCTGAGCGAAGACCGCGAGGAGTACGAACGGATCCTCGACGAGGCATTGCGCGCCGCCCCCCACCGCGCGGACCTGGCCGCCGTGGGCGAACGGCTCAGCCCGAAGCAACTGCGCACCCTGGCGCTGAATGCCACCGACCTCATCACTGCGGGCGCGGCGACGGAGTACCAGCATTACGTACGGGTCCGCGAAGAAATCCGTGGCTCTGCGTCCCCGTCACGCTCGGCGTCCGCCCCTCCCTCGTCCGCCTTCTCCCGCTCCGGCACCCGGCCGGCGGCCCCCGGCCACCACGCTCCGGCAGGTCTGGGCCACCGGTTCGGCGCGGCCGTCCTCGGTGCCGGACCACCGGGTGGCCGCCGGATCAGCGACGGAGTCACTCCGCAGCGTTGGGCCAGGATGTCCTACGGCCGCCGTCTGCTGGCAGCGCTTCTCGGCCTGCGCGTACGCCCAGAAGTACCGACGGCGGCGGGGGCGTGGACAACGCGTACGTCCGAGCAGCCGGTCGCCGTCCGCACACCTGCTCGCACGCCCTCGGCCAGGCACGAGACACCGGCCCCGGAGACAACCGAGTCGGCCGGAGCCGGTGCGTTCGCTGTCTTCGCTGTGCTCGCCCCCGTCCTCTCCGGAACCGCCGCCGCGATCTTCTTCCTCGTCGGCTTCGTCCTCAAGGTGCTCACCGCCGAGTCGGAGTTCGCCCGGACCATGTTCACCGCCGGGTGGCTGTTCGGAGCCGTGGGTGTAGGCGCGATCGTTTTCTGCGTAGTCGTCTTGCTGGTCACTGCTCTGCGCGGCCGCGGCCAGTCCACCCGGGAGGCCGCGGGCTACCACGAGCCGAGCGAGGAGTTGGCCCGGGCCAGAGAGGCCTGGCGGGAAGCCCTGCTGGAACGCGGCATCATGCCCTTCCTGAGGGAAGCGCTCGCCGATCCCCGTACCGCTGCACTGCGTCGTACGGCACCGCCGGTGGCGACCAGCCGCATCCCGCAGGTCGGCTACGACCGCCCAGGTTTCTCCGCCCCCGACGACGGGCCCGGTCCCGCTCCGGCCCCCCGCCCGAGCTTCACCAGCCCCGAGTTCACCAGCCCGGACTTCGGAGGCCCGGAACCCGAGTCGGAGTGACGCGCCGAAGGCAGGCCGTGCTGTCGAAACGGTCAACTCCTCCGGCAACCTGTCGGACACCCTCGACCTGAAGCGGGACGCGAAGATCACGGCGAAGTTCACCGGCGACGCGCGCTACACCGCCAAAACGGTGTCCAGCACGCGCGGCGCCAAGGTCAGCGTGCCCACGGCGGTCAGCGGCCACTACACGACCAAATCGGTGTACGGCCACCCCTACTACTACTTCGGGGAACTGAAGAAAACCGACGCGCCGGGTGACGAAAACGGGTCGGTGTTCGCGGGAAGGATGGCCGTTGCGGGTGTGTTCCCGCTACCCGCTCGTCCGTTGGCATCAAAGAACGGCGTTGCCGACGACCTCCGCCAACTCGCCGGACGACTCGGAGGTCAGACGGTAGAACCCCTGGAGGCCGACCGAGCGCTCGAGACGGCCATCCACGACGTGCTTCAGACCGCGGGTCTGGCCTCGGCGGTTACGCCAGGTAAGCCCGGCCAGAAGATCACCTGGGAGCGGCATGTCGAAGCTTACGGGCGTCGCGTCCACGTGCACCGCTGCTGCACCGCAGCCGCCGGCACCGAGCATCGACCAGTCGCCGTGCCCGGGAAACGCCGGGTCCTGCCACGTCGCCGGGGCGGTGCCGCAGCAGTCGCCCCGCCCCATGCCGGTCACCCGCATCCGGCTCACCACGTACACGACGCACCGGTTGACGTGCAGCGCGTACACCTCGTCCCCAACACGAGCGCCCGACCAGGCGGGCAGGGAGGAGTGACTCCTCCCCCCGGATAGATCCGGGGGGCTTCTCCTGTCGGTGGCTTGGCCACGTTGGGAAGGACCAGCCCGGCCCTGATGGCGATGTTGAGTGCGCCGACCTGATCGGTGTTGGCGGTGTGTCCGCACCGGGTGTACTCGAACCTCTCTTGTGTGGTGCGGTTCTCGCCGGACGCGTGCCCGCATTCGGGGCAGGTGCGGGAGGTGTTGCGGGGGTCCACCGGGATCAGTACACGACCGGCGCTTTCAGCCTTGTGCGCGAGGATGCCCTGGAACACCCCCCAACCCGCGTCGTGGATGCTCTTGTTCAGCCCGGCCTTGGCGGCGGCCCCGTTGGGCAGGAATCTGCCGGGTGTCTCGGGGGCGGGCTTGGGTTTGGGGGCGCGGACCATGTTCGCGATGCTCAGCCGCTCGTGCGCGATCACGTCGTAGGTGCGGACCATCGCGAGCGCGGTCCTGTGTGCGTGGTCGGTGCGCCGGCGGCGTACCTTGCGGTGCAGCTCGGCGACCTTTTCCACGGCCTGCCGGTGTTTCGCGGTGCGGTTGTTCCGCTTCCTGCGGGGAAACGCCTTGAGTGCACGCTGAGCCTCGGCAAGGGCTTCAGCGCCCAGCCTGCCGTGCCTCGGGTTCGGCCGGTGCTCGCCCTGGGAAGTGGTGAGGAAGTGGGCTACGCCCATGTCGATACCGCACACGGCACCGGCTGCGGGAAGCGGTTCGGCCGGCACCTCGTCGCAGGCGAGGATGATGTACCACTGCTTGCCCTCGCGCTTGACCGAGACGGTCTTGACCCGCCCCCTGACGGGCCGGTGCTGGTGCACACGGATGTGCCCGACACCTTGCAGCCGCACGCGGGTGACGGGGTCGTGCGGCGTACTGTCCCAGCGACAGCCGTCCCCGTCCTTGGGGAAGTCCACCGTGTCGAACCAGTTCACTCCCCTAAAGCGGGGATAGCCGGGCTTCTGTCCGGCCTTGATGCGGCGGAAGAACGCCTGCATCGCCTTGTCGAGACGGCGCAGTGTCGCCTGCTGGCTGGAGAAGGACCAGCGGCCCTGCCGCTCGGGGGCGACCGCCCGGATCTCCTTGAGCTGCGCGGACTGCTGCCCATACGTGATGCTCGTCTTCGAGGCGTGCCGGTAGGCATCGCGGCGTTCCTGCAACGCGCCGTTGTAGAGGGAGCAGTGATCCCACAGCATCTCCCGCAGGGCCTGCTCCTGGCGCACGGTGGGGCGCAGGAGGAACTTATACGCGCGGTGCACGCATGTCCTCCTTCTGCCCCTTGGTCCAGGGACGTTCCCACTGGGTGTTGATGTACGTCTCCACCGTGTCCGCGCCGACCGCGCCGACCGAGGCGACCGAGGCGACGAAGAACGACGACGACCACAGCGTGGGCATTCGCGACTTCAGATGCGCAAACTCCTCCCGCAACACGCGGGAGGTGAAGCCCTTGAACTGGTTCGCCACATACGAGGCGGACGCCTTCCGCCCGTGCTTGACGAACAGATGCACGTGATCGGGCATCACCTCAAGCGCGATGATCTCCCAGCCCTTCCCGGCCGCCTTGGCCTCGATCAGCTCCCGCAGCCGGACCGCGACCCGGCCACCGAGAACCCGGCAGCGGTACTTCGAGCACCACACCACGTGCAGCCCCAAGTGGCACACACCACCGGAATACCGGCGAACCTTCCGAGCCACCGCCACGCGATCACACTACAAGCGCCACACATCTAGCTGCGGTCAACAGCGCAGCTCCGTACGCACAGTTGAGGCCAGAACAGCCCAGACAAGCAATTCCCCCCAGCCTAAAGACACGGGTCCCATCGCCAGCTATCTGATGGGATCGGGTGGCCCGGGGGGAATCTCACCCCCGGGCTCCCACAGAATGGAGCGTGACAATCTCTCGTCACTCCGCTCTTGTCAGCCTGCTCACCAGGCGACGGAGGCTTCGGTCGTCCACGTCATCCAGTCCGCCACGATCGGATTGATCTCCTTGGCGAGCTCCACGAACGTGAAATTGGGGCGGCGATGAAGCCGCCATCGGCGGACTTCCTCTCCCCGCTCTCGTCGCTGAACATCCGGCCCGGCCACCTCAACGCCCACCAGACCGCGCGGCAGTTCGGCATCAGCCTCGACGGCGTCCGCCAGCTCGTCCGCCGCGGCCAGCTGCAGCGCTCAGGCGGGAGCCCCCGACAGCCCTGGTACGCCGGCCGAGACGTCGCTGCGCTCGTCGCCGAGCGCCCCACCCGCAACGCCGCTTGACCGCAGGTCAGCCACGTCTCACGTTGCTAAGCGTTTCCCGTTCGGTCGTTTTGACCATCTGTTAGCGTGCGCGGATGGAAGATCTGGGACTCGACGCTTGGCCGCCTGAGCCGATCAGGACCGAGCGGCTCGTGCTCCGGGCGCCTGAGGCGCGGGACCGTGCGGCGTTCATCGAGCTGCTCGCCTCGCCAGAGGTGCACACCTACCTCGGCGGTCCCCGCCCGCGTGACGAGCTTGAGCGCGAGACGCCTGAGGTGCCCGAGCGGTGGCCCGGGAGTTTCGTCGTTGATCTCGACGGAGCGATGATCGGCCAGATCCTGCTCAGGAGAGCAACCGGGCACCGTCGCCCGGCTGCCGTAGGGAAGGCCGATCTCGGCTACCTGTTCCTGCCGCGAGCGTGGGGATTCGGGTATGCCGCCGAGGCGTGCGCGGCGGCACTCGGCTGGTTCGACGGCGTCCTTCCCGGCGAGCCGGTGGTGCTCACCACCCAGACCGCCAACGTGGGCTCGATGCGCCTCGCGGCAAAGCTGGGGTTCACCGAGGTAGAGCGGTTCGAAGCATGGGGCGCCGAGCAGTGGCTCGGCATGTGGTCCCCGGTCATGCCTTCCAGTTGAGTTCATGACGGAACCGCCGGGGAGTACCCGCCCATCCACGCGCGCGAGCGGCTGCAACCGCGACTTGCCCGCGCGCATGCCGGTCGCGACGCTCGAGTGCCTCTTCGTGAAGTGGCTGGTTCACGGCGTGTGTCGACCTGGGTCCCCTAGGAGTTGTCTTCAAATGTCACGCCCACATCAGGAGCGAGGCGAGGGTGACAGCTGCCTGGTAGGACTCGGCGGTCTTGTCGTAGCGGGTCGCGATGCCGCGCCACTGCTTGAGGCGGTTGAAGCACCGTTCCACGACGTTGCGCTGCTTGTAGAGCTGCTTGTCGAAGACCGGTGGACGCCCGCCTCGGCTGCCGCGCCGGAGCCGGTTGCGGATCTGGTCGGCCCGCTCGGGGATGGTGTGGCTGATGCCGCGGCGTCGCAGCCAGGTCCGTATCGCGCGGGAGCTGTAGCCCTTGTCGCCCAGCACGTGGGTGGGCCGCACCCGGGG